>NZ_JAYKTS010000035.1 GCF_037024155.1 Bacillus sp. 2205SS5-2 | reverse complement strand
GCTATCATTTATCTCATTTACAAGACTTCTTTTAATAAATGATCTCCCAATTGATTGGTTATCCGAAATGAGTGTAGTTTTAAAAAACGCCCGGATTTTCTACGGGATTAGTTTGCCTGAAAATGGATAATCAACACGCCTGATGCTAGAGAAACATATTATGCGAAAACAACCTTAGAGCTAAATTTTTCTGTCCTTTCACTATTCCAGGCAGACAAAAATTGAAACAACATCGAAAAAATGGGCTCTTCACCAAAAGAGGTGGTTTAAGCCTTTCCAAATGAAAAAAAGCAGAATTTCCCTTAAGATTAAGTTACCACACAAAATCAAGAAGGGAGAGGTTCTGCTTGTCTCAACATTTTATCATGGATTTGATTAATCTTCCAGATTTCGATCTTGTACGGATGTCTCAACGGTCTGAAGGGTGGGTCGCTATTTTGCGCCCTACTCTTCGTTCTTTTCTTTGTCCGATTTGTGGTTCCCGGTCGATTCCACATAAAAGAGGAAAAACTAGAACTTTACGACACCGTGTCACCCCTCATTTTGGGTTTATATGTGTAGAAGTTCCTTGTTACCATGAACAATGTACGAACTGTTTCAGCGTTTGGAGTGTAAAGTGGGAGGGCATCCCTCAGCGTGGAAAATCCACCGAATTATTTAAAGAAATTACATCCTCTCTCTGCCACGAAACGACGATTCAAGCTGTTTCCCGTGCGTATCAGATTCCTTATACGACGCTTGAACGTTGGTATTATCAGTGGGCTGAAAGGCAAAATGAAGTCATTTCCCGCCGTAGAAATACTCCCAAAATTATTTGCCTCGATGACTTTTCACGTCATTCAACTTTTTACGAAAGAACTTGATAATCACCGAAGGAAAATGACGAAAAAGAAAGCGACCACTCAGAAACAACGTCGAATCATCACACGCCTATTGACGACTAAACCAATCAATTTACATTTTAAGGAGTACTTACAACTGGAAGAATGGCTATCTGTAAATGACGAAATGGAAGAGCTATATCAAGCCTTACAAGGAATTCGACGAGTCTATTCACGCTGGGACCAACATCTAACAAAAAAAACCTTTAAAGCCTGGGTCGAAAGATATTTATTCTCCAAAAACCGAGTCGTTCATCGAATCGCTAAAACGCTACTACAATGGGAAAAAGCCATTTTAAATGCCATAAAATACAGTGTATCCAACGGACCTATTGAAGGGCTCAATAATAAAACCAAGCTAATCAAGAGACGAGCATATGGGTATAGAAATTTGGTTCATTTTGAAAAGCGGCTACAAATTGAAACTGCTTTAATAATAAACAACTAGTTATGGTGAAGAGCTAAAAAATGAAACTTATTCCAATTTTTAACGTAATTAAGGTAGACCATTTGAAAGGAGAATATAAATGATTGGTATCATTGTGTTTATCTTTTTCATATTGATTTATGCAATCAGTAAGTCCGTTCCTAAAGGGAATTCTCGCCATCATTGGAATCAATCAAGCCATCATTCAAGTGATGATTCAGGATTTTTCGGCTTTGGAGATAATGGCGGAGATGGCTTTGGAGGGGGAAACGGCGGCGGTGGAGATTGACCCAAAAGCGTTAGGATGACGTAGTATTTACGCATCCTAACGCTTTTTTTGGGGGAAAATAATAATCCTACCTTTAAGAAGGAAAAGAGCACAGACTTCACCATTGACTTCTAAATGGAATTACTTTAAAATACATTTGACTAATAAGTTCTACAAATGACTTTCGAGTTCTATATTTAAGAGGTGTTACTTTGAATCAAAAAGAGAAAACAATTATTGAAACGGCCATGAAGTTTTTTTCTGACAAGGGCTATTATGCTACTTCCGTTCAGGAAATTGCTGAGGAATGCAGTATTTCAAAAGGATCTCTCTATAAATATTTCCCCTCAAAAGAGGATTTATTTATCGGTGCCTGCTCCCATTCCCAACAAGAGATGTTTGAAAAAGCAACTTTTGTTCATATGAAAGAAACCACATCTCCAAAAGAGTGGTTGACGAAACAACTAACCATTCAATTGGAGGAATTTGTTTCCAAGCGAGATTTCTTCATTTTACAGTTTAAAGAAATGCCGCTTCAAGATAACGAGAAGATGATTTCACTGAAACAACAACTGAAGTCTAGAATTATGTCTTGGCAAAGAGATAGTCTATTAAAAGCCTACGGCGTGTCAATTGAACCTTTCATTTGGGACATTGTCGTCATGATGCAAGGAATGATGAAAGAATATATGATGCTACTTATTCTATCTCAACAAGAAAAACCGATGGAACAACTTGCCTTCTTTATTGTCGACCGAGTCGATGGAATGATTTCTGAAATGAAAAAAAGTCAACCTAAACCGTTTATGACAAGTCAAGACCTAGCTCCCGTTTTTGGTGAAAAACAAGAACCACATTCCGGTGAAGAGACTCTTTCTATGCTTATTGATTCTATGAAGACAATAGTAGAAAAACTACCAAAAGATAAAAGACAGTCCTACCTCTCTTCAGTACTCCTACTTGAGGAAGAGTGGAACAAACAAGAACCACGGCGCTTTTTATTGCAAGCTTTACTCTCTTATATAGAGAAGGAGCATTTGCTTAAGTTCTATGTACAAAAAGCCAATTGGTTATTAGAAGGAACGAATAAGGAGGAAGCATCTTGGAACATTTAGAAAAAAGACAAAAAGTGTTAATTATGATAGCCGTCATGGCAGCTATGTTCTTTGCTGCTGTTAACATGACAATTGTCGGTACATCTCTACCGAAAATCATCGCCCAGATTGGCGGTATGGAGTATTTTGATTGGGTATTTACAATTTACATGCTTGCCTCTACGATTACAGCAATGCTCGTTGGTAAATTATCTGATATCTATGGAAGAAAGATATTTATTTTAATTGGTATTGGAATTTTCTCCATCGGTGCTTTCTTTAGTGGGACAGCGGATAATATTACTCAATTGATTATCTACCGCGGGATTCAAGGGTTCGGCGCAGGGATGATTATGTCATCCGCTTTTACAACGGTTGGCGATTTGTTTTCTCCGCGTGAACGTGGTCGTTGGCAGGGTCTTCTCGGTGGGGTATTTGGATTATCTAGCTTATTCGGACCCACTCTTGGTGGATACATCGTCGATAACTATGATTGGCACTGGGTATTCTGGGTTTTCCTACCACTAGGTTTCATTGCCTTTGGATTGATTTTAAAGCTCTATCCTACCCATATCCGAAAAGAGAAGGAACCTGTTGATTATCTTGGTTCACTCTTGTTAACTGCCGTGATTATTTCTTTATTACTCGGCTTTACATGGGGAGGAAGTAAGTATGATTGGGCTTCCATTGAAATCATCGGCCTGTTCTCTCTAACCATCATTACTCTTGGCCTCTTTATCTTTGTCGAATCAAAAGCTAAAAGCCCCGTACTTCCGCTTTATTTATTTAAAAATAGTATCTTTACCGTATCGAATATTGCCGGTCTCTTTCTCGGAATGGGAATGTTCGGGACGATTATGTATGTACCGTTTTACGTTCAAGGTGTGCAAGGACAAACAGCTACTGTTTCAGGGTTAGTAGAAATGGTTATGACTTTATCAATGGTCTTTTCTAGTATCATCGTTGGAATTCTCATCACCAAAACGGGGAAATATAAAATCTTCTCTTTGCTCGGTTTTGTCATTATGGCAACAGGATTGTTTCTAAATTCAATGTTAGAAGTAGAAACGTCCATGACTCGCCTCATTCTCCAGCTAGTGATTGTTGGAGTAGGACTTGGAATGAATATGCCAGTTTTTAATATTACCGTTCAAAATGCGGTTAGTCATAAATACCTAGGTGTCGCAACTGCTGCGATGCAAACCTTCCGACAAATTGGTGGAACGATCGGGGTAGCCATCTTCGGTACCGTAATGGGTAACATTATGAAGAAAGAATTAGAACAAGTTCAACCCACTCTTCCTCAACCCGCACCTAGAGCAGAAGAAAATTTTGCACAAATGCAAGATCCGCAAATTTTAATGAGCCCTGAATTATTGGAGAGTATTCGCTCTTCCGTTCCAGCCGAAATGACACCACTTTTTGATTCCTTTATCGTGATAATGAAAGAAGCATTGAATGTTTCATTAACCGGTGTGTTTTTATGGGGAACGATTATCGTGCTCTTAGGATTGTGTACGACTTTCTTCTTAAAAGAAATTCCACTGCGTACAACGAATCAAGATGACGAAGAAGAAAAGCTGAAAACTGCGAGCTTACAAGAACAAGAAGTATAAGAAAAAGGTTCTAGTATTGAAAACTAGAACCTTTTTTCTATAGCAAGAAAAGATACATTTATTACGAGTTTTGTATCTAAATCCAGTCGTTTGCACTTTTTTTGCTTTACAGAGGGACTGAAGCAAAAAGGCCGTGAATGCCACAAATAATCATTAATACGAGAACATGATAAGGAACAGGTTTATCAAATTCGTAAAGTACATATTTCCCTTCTGAAAGCACTATTCTCTCTATACCTAAGTTCTGGGGAAAATCTTTTGAAACCGAGATATAGCAATCATATTGACGCTTATTGGCTGGAGTTATGTATGGATTACTCCGCGGAATTCCAACTGAAATGGTTTTATCACTGAACAGATTCCTTGCTTTACTCCAATAATAAATTTGTTCCCACGTTTCAGTAATTTCAGCTGAGTAATCACCCATTCACTGTTGTACAATAAATGTTTCTTCTGGAAGAATCACTGTTTTTATCTTTGAAAGATCAATCCATTGAAATTGATTATACGGCTGTTTCTCTTCTTTTTCTTCTTTATTATTGCTCAATTGTTTTGATCTCTTGCTATGAAGATATTGCCTTGGAAATTTTTCTAAGTAGGCACCTTCTCTCCAAGCCCTCGGACTCGCATTGAAGTAGTCCGTAAAGGCAGAAGAAAAATAAGAAAGCGACGAAAATCCATACTTCACCGTGATAGCTGTCACTTTCATTTTCGACTCATAAATTAACTCTTGCGCAGCTTTTTCAAGTCTAAACCTCTTTACATAATCCCTTGGTATCTCTCCTGCAAATTTGGTAAATATTCAATAAAAATAGTAAGAAGAGTAAGTTGATTTTTTGGCTAATTCAGCTAAAGTTAATTTCTCCTGCAAATGATGTTCGATATATTCCAATACTCTTTTTAACTGTTTTTGCGGTTCTTCATTCATCCGTATTCTTCCCTTTTCCATCTATCACTAAGACATAGTATCCTTATAAATTAGAAGCTTAATATACACTTTTTTTTAAAAAAATTGAATATCACACGCTGATTCTATGATAAAATATACCTATTTAGAAATTACAGAAGGTAGGAATACTCACTTGAATCCCTATCAAAAATTTGTCAACAAACTCATTATTAACTATGTTTTCGGGTCTTCAATTGCGGTCTTAGGCGTTGGCTCTGTCTTCACATTTTTCACGCTAACGCTCCAAAAACAAGATGTTTTTTATTTAATCATCGTTCTTTTTTCCTCTCTACTCTGTATGTTCATTGCTGAATTTCTTGTTTTTAATCATCACTTAAAAGATATTAAGATAGCATTTAAGGAAGAAAAAATAAGCTTAGAGCAGCTTGAAAAGGGCTTTCTAGCCGCGCATCACTTCCCAATTAAGACGCTAAAGCGCATTATGGGTCCTCATCTCTTTGGACTCTCCTTACCAGCTGTAACGCTCACTACTTTATTCATCCACTTCGAACTTCTCGCATTGCCGTATCGGTATGTTGTATTTGCTTGTGGTGGAGCGCTGCTGATTGGAGGAATGCACGCTCTGATAGAATTTTACTTAACCATTCATGCTGTGCAAACAATATCAACAGTGATTTCCCATAAAGCAGAAAAATTATATGGGACAACCTTAACACTCAAAGGAAAGATTATCGTTTCATTAAAGAAAAAAATATTATTCAGCACCGTATTTATCGGCATCTTTCCGTTACTTCTTTTTAGTTTGGCTTCTCAAGTTCGCCTCCAGCAAGCTTCAAGCGATTTCATTCAAACCTATTGGGAGTGGGCATTTGGCATTATTATTCTTGAGATCTTATTTGCCTTATTTTCGGCCTATTTATTTTTTCGGGATATCGAAAAGCCCATCCTCCAACTTCAACATGAAATGAAGGCGGTACAAGAAGGACAAATGCATCTTACAAGTGAGACGTATTCGGATGAGTTTAGTCATCTTGTCTCAGGGTTCAATCACATGGTTCAAGCCATTCAAGAACGAGATCAACAAAATAAACAATTATCTGAAAGTCTAATTACTATCCTAGCAGCCACACTGGATGCTCGCGATTCCTATACTGCGGGTCACTCTAACCGAGTGACCCAGTATTCTCTTCTTCTTGGTGAAAAATTTGGGTTAACCCAAGACCAATTGAGCCATTTACGAAAATCTGCACAGCTTCATGATATCGGGAAAATTGGAATTAGTGATGGAGTTCTATTAAAGGAAGGCAAACTAACTGATGAAGAATACGCTCAGATTCAAAAACATCCTGAACTTGGGTATGATATTCTACAACAAGTAAAACCGCTTCAAGATATTCGCTCACTCATGGAAGGAGTCAAATATCACCATGAGCGATATGATGGAAACGGGTATCCAGAAGGACTTAAAGGTGATGCAATCCCGCTATTTGGAAGGATTATTGCTGTTGCGGATGCCTTTGACGCCATGACCTCTGATCGACCTTATCGAAAAGGAATGTCGTTTGACACCGCCCTAAACATCATTGAAGCGGGAAGCGGAATGCAGTGGGATCCTGTTTTCGTAAAACTATTTATCGCTGAAATGAAATATAAGGAATTAAAAAACCTCGCCTAGCTCGAGGTTTTTTAATTTTTACGAAATTTCTCAAAACAACAGTCAATTTTCTCATTTCCACCAGAGAGAATTGGGATAATCCTCTCTGTCAATCCGCACCACTTCCCTATTTTAGGTGTCGCTACCACTACATTTCTTCTTTCGGCTTCTTGCGTTACTCGGTCAATTGGGTCCGTCCAAGCGTGAAGAGATAAAGTAAAAGCCCCCCAATGAATTGGAATCAATCGTTTGCCTTGAACATCCACTTGAGCTTGAACAGTTTCCTCTGGTGTCATATGAATGGCTGACCATCTCTCATCGTATTGGCCACATTCCATCATCGTAAGGTCAAATGGACCATATCTTTCTCCAATTTCAGCAAAGTGAGGGCCATAGCCGCTATCACCACTAAAAAAAAGATTGCTGCTTTGCCCTTTCATCACCCAAGAACACCACAGCGACCTATCTCGATCATTAATACTTCTACCAGAAAAATGTCTTGCCGGTGTGCAAACAAATGTAAGTTGATCCTGTTGAATTTGTTCCCACCAATCCATTTCAATAATTTTATTTTCTTCTACACCCCAATGAATTAAATGGCTTCCTAACCCTAGTGGTACATAGAATTTCCCCACCTTATCCTTAAGCTTCTTTACCGTATGATAATCTAAATGATCATAGTGATCATGAGAAAATAGCACAAAATCTATTAACGGAAGCTCTTCAATAGTAAGTGGTAATTTCTCACTATAGCGATTATTTGAAAATAAAGGAAATGGAGTGGGTGCCTTCCCTAACATAGGGTCTACAAAGATTCTTTTGCCCTCTAGTTCTATTAAAACTGCAGAATGACCAAACCAGGCTACTCTTGGAGCCTCATCGTCCGTTAACCACAGCGGTTCCACTGGAATTGCCTCCTTTGGTCTACGATCTTGTGAGCGTTTAGCATAATTTCTTAACAGTTGGAGCGACTCCTTTGCGCTCATCTTCATAGAAGTCGATGTTTCATTTACAAACTTACCCTTGACGTTCTGCTTGGAAAAGCTGAGAATTCCCTTTGAAGCTTTCCTCCCTAGAGGTGGATACAGTCGAATGAATAAAATGATGAACAATACTAGAAAAATAGTAACAAGTAGGGCCGTTGTGAACATGATGATTCTCCCTTTTATTTTATTTCACGCTTTTATTTTCTTATTATATTGTATTCAAACTGAAAATGTTGTATATTCACACCTCTCAAAAACGCTTTTATGACCTCGAGAAAAATCATGCCAAAAAAATCTGTGGCCCCCAAAAAAAGATCCTGATAAAAAGCTTATTTCACAATAGTATATTCGCTGTAAATAAGGAAGATTTCGGAGCATCTTTTCGTCTATTTTTAGACCGTACCCATAAAAGATAGAGGTATTCGGTCAATAATCATATTCATTTGCGACAAACTATACCAAAAATACCATATAGAAAAAAAGAAACCAAGAACCTACTACAAATAGGTCCTTGGCTTCTTTTTTTAGGCTGTTTTAGCAAAGTTTGTTCCTTTTCGAATCAGTCTATAAACGGTGATGTATCTTCGTTTCGGGGCATCATTTACGAAAAGCGGAAGTGGCTGCCCAGGGACGGCAGGCAAATGTTATCCAACGGAGAAGGTCCTGACCTTTGGAGTTGGATGTTATTTGTCCCATAGCAGCTAGCCACTGCAGCTAGATCCACCTATTTTTGATGTAAATCAACAGCAAAATGGAGGATTTAGTCAAAAATCAGATGAAATAGCCACAATGTATACGAAAAGAGCCTTTATTTATTCATTTGTGACAAAAAATCACCCAGCAAGCTTTCCATGCTTTCTTCGACTTCCTGATCTTCTTGATCTTCTTGAACTTCTTCTACTGGTTCATTATCCCATTCAAATTCTGCTAAATCCTCTTCAGAAAGAGGAATAATCCGTGTTTTAGCTTGTCGTACTAGTCGTTTTTTCTGGATTCCTCTCATACTTGTGTCTGGCTCTTCGGTAGAAGCAACCTCATCTTCTTGTGAATATTCTCCTGTTATAGCTGTTAAAATGGATGATGTTCTCACTGGATTTGTTAGCAGTTGGTAAACGATATTTCCCAACAATGCTTCAGAATGCTCATGCTTCAGCCAATCTTTTTCAACTTTACTTAAACTTTTAGGCAAGATAATTGTGATTGTCTCTTTTTCAATGGCGACTGATTGTCCAATACCTCTAATGACAATCTCAGCAATTGTGCTAGAAAAGTTTCGTCTCTCTTTTTCTTTAAGTTTTTCTAAGTATTTCAAAATATGATCAGGCGTACTTGGAGGAATACGAAAAGTAATCGGCTGCCCTCTATTCATATCATCACCTTATTTATTTTTGACTAATTTTTCATCTGTTTTTTCCTGACGACGGGCATAATCAGAGATTAATTTGTGGTAGGCATTTACCATCATCCAAATACTTTCCTTTTCGTCCTCAAAAAAGTCGATATTGTAACCATCCAAATTATTGTTTAACGTTTTTATATAATCTTTCAATACAGTCGACCCACCACCAATGAAATAACCAATTTCTGTTTGGGAGTTTCTTTGCCATGTATTACGGAGATGACGATATTGCTTTTTAGCCAGTTCCATTAAAATTCGGTCGACAATATCATGGACACTTGTCCGACTTCCTTTTACCATAATATGATTTCGGTCCGTTTTCTTCGTGATAATTTCTACCACATCACGGCGACTGTCTAATTCTACCCCGTGATGACGGCGAATTTCCTCCCGAATTTGCTCTAGCGCTTCCGTCACACCAAGATTATAACCTTGTGCTTTATCATCATCTACTTTTCGATTTTTGATGACAGCAATATCGGTTGAAAGACCCCCAATATCCTGAATTACAATTCGTTTATCAATTAAATCCTTGTTAATAATGTTTAAATTATGGTCCATCACCAAATTAATAAAAGCCGCAAATCCTTCCGGGTAGATCTTTACATCATCAAATCTTATGTTTACTTTAATACCTTGGTATTTTGGTGTAACAAGAAACTCAACCTGGTGGACAGCTCCAAGTAAGCGAGCGCGATAACCAACATCTTTTCCTTCCTTAACTTCTCGAAGGGGTAGACCTGTTCCTAAGGTATAGTTAGCTTCTATCACTTTATTTTTCATTTTAAATTCATTTGCCTTCACAGCATCAAAGGCAATTGAAGCAAATAGTAAAATCAAAGTTTGATCTTCTTCAGATTTAAAACTTCCGGGATCAAGCTCTGCAGGACTAATACTTTTTGTAGCTAAATTCCCCACCCGATAAATTGCATTATTTTCTTTTAATGCAGGAGAGTGAACCCTAATATGAATTCCATCAAGGGGGTCTTGTTGATTTAATTCTTCTATTCCAATAATCGGGCGATCTTCTATATCTCTAGCAATGACATTTGGAATATTTATTGACGTGTCTAGCTTTCCAAAAATACCTTTGAGAGAATCATTTCCTACATCAACTGCTGCGATTCGTGAGTGAACCACTATACCATCCCTTTCTAAAAAAACTGATTATTTTAAATACTTAGTGTTAATATAAGCGTACAAAAGAGAAAGGGATATGGTCAATGACATTTTTTGTCTAACTAAAAATATTAATCTACATAATTTTTGTATACATGTATATATATTTGTACACTTGTTTACTTGTGTATGTTTTTGTATACATGTTTACTCTTATTGTATATATGTAAACGAAATGCGTGTACATGTTGATATGACGGGATGTGTACGCTTTTGTATACAGATTTACTCTTGATTGTGTACATGTGTACATTTTTTGAACACATGTTTACATTTTTGTTTACTTGTATACATATTTGTATACGTTTTATTTGCTTCAATAAAACATACATCTTGATCCTCTTAGGTGAACTCAACTCTTCACTTTGTAAGAAAATACATTTTATCTTATTTAGTGGAGTGAGAAGGCTGATTAATACCTATACGTCCATATGCAGAGCAGGCTATCTGGTAACTTCAATACTTCTTCAATTATTTTCTACAAATGAAAAAACCATCTCTGAGTCTCGAAAATTTGATTGTTACCTGTCCCAAATACATAAAAATAAAAGATTTCAAACACACAGATAACATGTCTTTCTCATTTTTCATATTTTTGTCATAAAAGCATTATTTCTGTCTAATCTTTCCTCACAACTTTCAAATTTCGTGAAATAACTACATTATTATTAGTAGATTCTATTTGAACTACTATAAGATATTGCCTCAATCATTTTCCTACCATTTTATTCGTAAGTTCATGATAGAGAATCTAGTGTTTTTGTTCTTTAAATTATTTTAATATAATACTTTTACCGTTAAATAAATTACCAATATTCATTAAATTCAAATAAACCAACTACTTTTGACAACCATTTATATTACAAGTATTATATTAGAATGATTAAGGAGGTCAATTATGACTACAGTAAATAAACAGAAAATTGTTGATAGTGTGCCTCAAATAGGGTTTTTCGGACACCCTAAAGGACTTTTCACACTATTCTTCACCGAATTTTGGGAGCGGTTTTCCTACTATGGTATGAGAGCTATTCTTGTATTTTATATGTACTATGAAGTATCTAAAGGTGGACTAGGTATTGATCAAAATACTGCCTACGCCATCATGTCTATTTATGGAGCATTAGTTTACATGTCTGGAATCATAGGCGGTTGGCTCGCCGATCGCGTATTTGGGACGTCTAAAGCTGTTTTCTATGGTGGAATCCTCATTATGATCGGTCACATCGTCCTTGCTGTACCAGGAAGTATCACTATGTTCTTCCTTTCTATGTTCTTCATTATTATTGGTACTGGGTTATTAAAACCAAATGTATCGAGTATCGTTGGTGAAATGTATAGTGAAAGAGATCATCGACGCGATGCCGGTTTTAGTATTTTTTACATGGGTATCAACCTTGGAGCTTTCCTTGCTCCCCTTGTGGTTGGAACTGTCGGTATGAAGTACAATTTCCATTTAGGCTTTGGAATCGCAGCCGTTGGAATGTTCCTTGGTCTTGTCGTTTTTATGTTAACAAAAAAGAAAAGCCTAGGACTTGCTGGAACAACGATTTCAAACCCATTGTCACCTACAGAGAAAAGAAGCTATATTAAGTATTTAGCTATTTTCCTTGTGATATTAGCCATTACGCTGTTTATCACTATCCCACGTGGTTGGCTAACTTTTGAAGCGTTTATTGCACTAGTTGGGATACTAGGCTTTGTCATTCCGACACTATATTTTGTGACAATGTATCGTAGTCCTAAAACAACACTAGTGGAGCGTTCAAGAATTATTGCTTATATCCCCCTTTTCATTGCATCTGTAATGTTTTGGGCGATTCAAGAGCAAGGTTCAACAATTCTAGCCGGGTATGCAGATAAACGAACTCAATTAGAATTTGCAGGATTAACCATTTCACCTGCATGGTTTCAATCATTAAATCCGTTATTTATTATTGCACTAGCCCCTGTATTTGCTTGGTTATGGGTGAAGCTAGGAGACAAACAACCCTCTGTTCCTAAGAAATTCTCGTTAGGGCTATTGTTTGCTGGATTATCATTTTTAGTGATTTTACTACCGGTTTATCTTAGCGGAGAAGGTACGCTAGTTAATCCACTCTGGCTTGTTTTGAGCTATTTCATTGTTGTCCTTGGGGAGCTATGTTTATCCCCCGTTGGGCTATCTGCGACAACAAAATTAGCTCCAGCAGCGTTCTCGTCTCAAACAATGAGCTTATGGTTTCTATCCAATGCAGCGGCTCAAGCTCTTAACGCCCAAATTGCGAAATTTTATACACCTGAAACAGAAATGCTTTATTTCGGTGTAATTGGTGGAGCTTCTATTCTCTTAAGTATCATTCTTTACTTACTTTCACCTAAGATTCAGCTCTTTATGAAAGGTATAAAATAATATTATTTTTGCAAAAACCCCCGTCCAAAATGAAGTGGACGAGGGGTTTTTTAGTGCATTAATAGGGAAATTTATCAACAATTTGGTCTGCTTTACTACGATTCTCACACAGTTTGAACAATTGAGTGAGAAAAGAATCGACTTCATTTATGTTAGAGGGAATATTGATATTTACAAGCGTATCGCCAAATAATTGTTTAAAATAGGCTTTTCGATATGGGTTTTTCCCGTCCCGCTTTAAGGGATTATATCTCCACTTCAAAAATCTTTGGCTCTCTTGCTCTTCAATTTGATGTATTTCTGCTAGAGTAGTCGCTTTGTTTTCGGCATAAATCACTAGATAATAATTATCATTACGATGCCAATCGATGAGCAAAATATGAACCGTATTTCCTCCTAGCTTTGTTACTGTGTACCCTCCCACAAATGGTTTTCCATTCGCCCATTGATGAAAGCTAGAAACTGTGCCTCCATTAATATCTAGCTTCTTGATTTCATAGTAGGAGTTCACCACGGTTATCTGATTTTTTAGATGGTTTGATAGGGAAATGGCTAATTTTTTTTTCCACTATTTATCCTCATTTCTATTCTCACTAGGCTCTTTTTGTATACAATGTGGCTATTTCATCATATTTTTGATTAAATCTTCCATTTCACTGTTAAATTCCCTAAAAATAGACGGATCGAGCTACAGTGGCTTGAGGCTCGGGTCAATTTAATAACCGACTAAGTCACACCAATGAATACGAAAAGAGTCCTTCGTATTCACTATTACTTCTAACACCTAGAGGAAGCCGGTAGTAGCTACTTTTCCTTCCCCTAATAGCAATCCTTTTTTCGAACAGACTTTAAAAAACAGAGCTTTATGCTTTCACTTACTGCCAGCTACAATCGTGGCAACTCTAATCTCTACGTTTGAGGAGTGCAATCCTTGAAAAGTCTAGTTGTTCTTGTATCCATTCACAAAATAGCCAATTGCTTCTGCTTCTTCTTCATTCACTTTTCGATTGAGTTCCTTTTCGTACATTTCAGTAATCTTACTCCTCTCACCCTGAAAAGAATCGGTAAGGGATGCAAGAGTTTTTAATCGAAGTACCTCTTCTTGAAACTCAACTTTAGTCAGGACCCCCGAGTGAGAAAGAATATAGCTTTCGGCATCAAAACTCTCTAGAATCGATAAAAGCTTCAATGTTTTTTCCACAGTATAATTTGTTTTGCTAGAAAATATATCAGGATATATACAATCTCCTAAAAACAGGATTTTTTCTTCTTTAATATATACTACAACGGAATCGTGAGCGTGATCTCCACCAACCTCTTGTAATACACAAGTTAAACCTCCAAGATCAATCTCTAGACGATTTTGAAACGTTACAGTTGGAAGATTTATTGTAATATCGCGATGAGCTACAAATTCTTGTTTTATGGCCTTAGCACAAAACTCTATCTCAGTTCCCTCTTCTACTCGTTGATCTATTGCCTCATCTGACCATGAATACGAAACCATTTTTTCCATTCCCTTTTTCGTTTCGAAAGAAGCCATTGATACCGGCTCGGTGAAAAATGATAGACCAAAGATATGATCCCAGTGCCAGTGGGTTAATGCAATGATCTGTGGTTCTTTCACTTGTTTTTTTGCTAACATGTCTAAAAAAGCTTGTGCATGTGCTGTTGAATTTCCAGCATCAATCATCAGCGTTTTTTCATCGCCAATCACCATACCAAGAATAGGGCGATCGGTTTCACTTACAGGGGTCATATACCAAAATCGTTCCCCGATGTTTTGAATGGTTTGCATTATGATCTTCTCCTTCATCACTTATATATTTAGGTAAACTCTCGACTTTCTATGATTCTTTAGAAAGAAACTGTTGAATTCCATTGAGAATTTGTTCTCTTAATTGAACTAGCTCTGGATATTCATAGAAAAATAAAATCTTTTCCTTACGATCATTTGTCGACTTCGGCTGCAGTACAAAATAGGCAAAGGTTTCTGCAAAGTCCTCAGCCACACTCGTAGCAGCATAGTCATTCACAAATTGATTTTCATACTGCTCATAAAAAGCAAAAACCGAATCATCATCTTCCTGATCGACTTCATCTTCCCATTGAGCTTGAAGTTGTTCCTTCCAAAATACTCCATAGAAGTGGTTGAGGTACGCATCCTCCCTTAAACATCCTTCTTCTAGATAGAGCGTTGAACAGGCCATTCTGAGTTCCTCTATTAAATCCTCATCGCCATAGAAGAAAGCCTCTTCGTTCACCTCAATTTGCTCCTCATTTAAGCTGAGTATGTGAGCATATTCATGTATCATCGTAGCAAAAATCGACGAAAGGTTTTTACCATCTTGCTGATCAATATAAACGGCCCATTTCGCCGGGTCATCCTCTAATTGTTCAACATATGCCAAGGTTTCATCCGGTCCATCAGTGTAGAAACCAAATTCTCCAATATATTTTCGATTACTCGGCGGAATCAGAGTACGAAACATCTCCCACAACAGTTGTTGAGAATCGCTATCCTCTTGAAGCACTTCCAAGCGCTCGTCTACCTTCTCAAGATAGGGATGTTGAATGGTCTCTTTGTTGATTTCATAAACCGTTAATAGCTGATCTTCATCCACTTCAATGACTGCCTCATTTGCCTGAGAAATTTCGTCTTCAGCAAAAAACTTTGTACCTAACTGCTGTTCGAGTTTTGCAAAAAGGTCTTCCTCCCCAACCAAACCCTCTTCCTGCCAATCTACCGAAACAGGCTCCGAATCAATATCTTCACCACCAGAGAACCAATCAAATACAAACATTAGGCTAATGAATGCCAATAACACCGTTCCACTAAACAAAAGTGTCTTTTTCACTCAATATTCTCCCCCTTTCACCGAAATATATCTATTTCTATTACCATACCTTGATAGCTGACATTACTCAATCTAACATTTTATTTTTTTAGGAATCATCCTCACTTTATTGTACTCTTGTAACCAACGAGAGAAATTCTTGAAAAGAGAAAGGGATTTGGGTATCCTTAAAGCTACAACTTATCGAATAAGGGTGTGAAATTACTGTGCGTATCAACAAATTTATTAGCGAATCAGGAAAGGCCTCTAGGCGAGGTGCAGATCGCCTGATTACAGAAGGCAGAGTCACGATCAACGGTAAAGTAGCCGAAATCGGAAGCCAGGTTCACCCTGGTGATGATGTTCGAGTCAGTGGTGACCAGATTTATATGGCGAAAAACTACGTGTATATCGCCCTTAATAAACCCATTGGCATTACGAGTACAACTGAAAAAAATGTCAAAGGAAACATCGTTGATCTAGTCAATCACCCTTTACGTATTTTCAATATTGGACGTCTTGATAAAGATTCTGATGGACTTATTCTTCTCACTAACGACGGTGATATCGTCAATGAAATTCTTCGAGCGGAGAATCAGCATGAAAAAGAATACAACGTATCCGTCGATAAGCCGATAACACCTGAATTTTTGAAAAAAATGAGTGAAGGAGTCGACATTTTAGGTACAAAAACCCTTCCTTGTGAAGTGAAGCAACTATCTAAATTTGATTTTCAAATCATTTTAACCCAAGGCCTAAATCGTCAAATTCGTCGGATGTGTGCAGAATTAGGTTATGATGTTTTCCGCTTGCAGCGAACGCGTATTATGAATATTCACTTGGGAAATCTCCCTGTTGGACAATGGCGTGACTTGACGAAGAAGGAAAAAAGAAAACTATTTCAAGACCTTGATTATCAACCTAAGGAATGGTGAGCAATTCCATCACTTCTCCGATTATTACTGGCTGTTTTCGCAAAGTTTGTGGCTTATCGAACCAGTCTATACACGTTGATATAGCTTTGTTTCGGGCATCCTTTCGTCTATTTTTGATGAAAATCAACAGTGAAATAGCCACAGTATATACAAAAAGAGCCTTTATTAAATGGCTCTTTTCGTATTAATTGTTACTTTAAGAAGAAATTCTGCATGAAAATCGTTCATTTTTTTAAATTCACCTTCCAGATTATACGAAAATATAGCCCTTAGAGTAGTGATATTAAAGAAACTGAGCATATGCAAAAAGCCACAACCTTTGCCAAAACAGCCTAATAAATACAATAGTTCTTATAAAATGAGGCTTGGAGTAAGGATATAGAGGTTGTCATTGCATAGAATGTCTCTCTCTTTTTTTAAAGCTCTTTTCGTATTAATTGTTGCTCAAAGATGAAATTCTGTATCAAAATCGTCCTTTTTTCTAAACTTATCTACCGATTGATACGAAAAGATGACCCGTAGTGTAGTCATATCAAGGAATCTTTTCTGGTTCGAAAAGCCACAATCTTTGCGAAAATAGCCTTTTTTAAATATCTTCACTTAAATTCCAACAAAGGTTATCGCCTTAAAGGTTGGTTCGTCTACTATTAAGTATTAGAATAACCGGTTGAACAAGAGAGCTTTTCAACATTCATGAGCATTTTCTTTTACAATCTATTAAACATTGTGTACAATCTGATTACAAGAAATTAATTAACTTCATGGGGTTAACCAATTGGACTAGATGTTCCTTTCTCTTTTTTTACCACACTTTGTGAATTCAATCACACATAGGGTAAAAGGAAAGACTAGTTTCAACACTCAGGGACTGAAGAGACTGTTATTCGTTCATCACTTGGAGGGCCCAACTATGTGATCCTTTTCCATTCAACGGGATAGGAGCTACATTTCGTTATTTATTGTGATTAATTTCACAAAAAGATTACTACTTATTTAGGAGGACAACTTATATGAAAACATTTTTGAAAAATAGTTTAGTATTAGCCTGGGTATTTTTAGTTATTAGAATCTATCTCAGTTATACATGGCTAACCAATGCAGAAAGTAAATTAATTTTTGACTTTGATATAACCGCCATGCTAGAAGCTCAAGTAAATAGTGGAAATTTACCAAGCTGGTGGGCAGAATTTATGAATCTATTTGTCTTGCAAAATACAAACCTATTTGAATTTTTAGTAACCGTAGGTGAACTCAGTGTCGGAATTGCTTTGTTGATTGGAATATTTACTCGCTTCTCTGCAATGATGGGGGCGCTAATGAATTTCTCATTTCTGATGACCTTTCAATCATCATTGGATTTGCGGATGTTGATACTTCATGTTCTTCTTGTTCTCTTTGCTACTAGTGCAGGCCGAATCGGGCTAGATCGCTATATTATAAATTTTCCAAGCACCGTATTTAAACAACTGAAAAAACGATTCAATTCAAAAAGAAGGGGGACTTACGCATGACCATGATGATTATGGGATTCGCCATTACAGTTAGTATATGCACAGCTATTATTATAGAGATTCGTTCAGAAATTAGTTAAATGTGAGGGTAGATTAAACATTTTACTTCATCAATTTTTGTAATCTACTTACTAAACAAGCATCAATTTGTTTTAAAAATAGTTGCATTTCAATATAAATTATCATATAGTTAACTACACGGTTAACTATTATATCGATTAACTTTATCAAACCTTTTGATTTAGCAGATCCATCCGCAACAAAAAATACGGAAAAAGCCATTTTCAAACGACTATCATAAGGAAAAAACACTATAGCATCTGAAGTTTTTAGATATCACCAGGTTAGTCAAGAATAGCAAAGTAGGAAGATATAAATTTGAACCCCTTCAATACATTGCACTCAATAATCCTTCGCGTTACGTAAACAGTCTGAAGCGATTTAGGGATACTCCGTTATCCAGTTTAGAATACTAGTTATTGAATACTGATTACGAATTAGGAGGAAATGAACATGATCACGAAGAATAACCCTCATGACTTCACGTTACAACTTAGTAAAACGTTTCTTGTGAATATTGAAAGAGTTTATCGTGCTTGGACAAGGCCAGAAGAATTAGAAAAGTGGTGGGGTCCAGCTGGTTTTAAAACCACCATTGTTGAGATGAACCTTGAAGTAAACGGAAGATATAAATTTAATATGCTTGCTCCAAATGGCGAATTACACGTCGTAGCAGGTCAATACCAAGAGATTATCCCCTATGAAAAACTTGTCTTTACTTGGAAATGGATTGATCAGGATAACGAATTCCCTTTAACCAAAGTAACGGTTGAGTTTTTAGAACAAGGGGAGAATACAGACGTTATCATCTCCCACTCTGATCTCCCTAGTCAAGAAGCTGCTGAAAATCATAACCACGGTTGGACTAGCTTTTTAGAAGATACATTAAATGCCTATTTACAGTAACGACAAACAGCACTGAATAAAACAGATAGAATCAACTTCATCATTATTTTAGGAGGATATAAATTTTATGAATAATACTAAACCAGAATACGGTGGCGAATGCGCACTTGCAGTTAGCTTAGGGAAAAAAGATGTACATTGTGACGGAAAACATTTCATTGTTGATAATGGGAAGCAGTATAACTTCACGAATCCAGTAGCTAAGTTTTTGTGGAAGGTACTTCCTGGTCGAAAACAAAAAGCGGACTCACAATGGTCATCACGGTAAAATAAACAATCCTATCATGCTGTTTTCGCAAAGATTGTGGCTTTTCGAATCCGTCTATAAACGGTGATATTTCTTTGTTTCGGAGCATCTTTTCGTTTAGTTTTGACAGGTATCAACAGCAAAATGGAGGATTTCATCTATAATTAAACTATAGAGCCTACTAAAAAGAGCAGCGGCTGAAATTAACCGCTGCTCATTCATATTATGGATTGCGTTTAAAGATTAAATTAGATTTATGTTAGAAGTTACAGGCTACTTTGTAGGGCCAAAACCGATAGCCTAGGAACTAGTTTCATTATCTATGTCCTTCGTTTCTTTGCCTATCATCTACGTGAGTGAACTTCAATTTTTTCAAACGAAAAATCGCGGAAATATTCATTGGGTTTGTGGATTACATTTATCTGGCTTGAAGCATTGACTGAGGTGCGAGTTTGATAAGATCTAGAAATATGGGGTAAACAAAGAGTGTGAAGCGGTGCATAGAAGTACATTAATTATGTGAAAATAATCACAAAAGTTTTGATAAGTTTCACAAATTATCACATTATAGTCTAATTAAATTCCCTATACTATAGATAAACCCTTCTTATTTCATTTAATTTTTGCTGATACAAACTGCAAATCATTCAAAAGTAAGAAAGGATGCTGTACATGGAATACGAAGTGACAAAAGAAAAGCTAGAAGTTTTGAAGCAAGAAGTATTGAATAAAATGAAGGTCCCTAGTTTACCATCAGAAGAAATTGCAAATCTTCAACGGTCCCTGATGAACTACGAATACATTTTAGAATTAACCGATATGAATCATTTTGAAAGAGGAGTAAAAATTTCTTAAAGGAGATGAACAAAGATTCTCTCCTTTTTTGTCGTCTACGATGTTCTAGAGATGACCAATATTCACCTATTCCCATTCATGAAAATGAGCAAAGATTTTATAGAAATTGATTGCAGACTAAGCAAACACCCTTGAATGACAGAAGAGCTGATTGATCAATCCAGCTTATCGCCCACAACACTTTTTATAATTCTTTTAACCTATTTTTTATATTCAATCATTGAAACGACATTATTCTTAGCGACCCCCTCGCTAGCCTAACCCTTCATAAAAGGAAGCTTATCCGTTGGTTCACTTCTAATGATGTTTATCCTTTTAGCAGCCACCCATTAACTAAACGGCTAATTGAAATGGATATTTTAAAGCTACGAAAAACATGCGATTTCAAGGAGTTTTTTGGTGACAGCCGTATCAGTTTTTTTATTTTAGGCTTTTTCAGTTAAACACATAATAAAACTAACTGTCTGTTCGGACAGTTAGTTTTATTATGCAGTGGGTGATACTATGAAGGATGATTTGAGAGTAAAAAAAGAATTAGAAACGAATACCCTATACGCGCTGCTACAACTTCCATCCTTGCATGCGAAGAATACCCACCCCACCGCAAGTGCGAAGGGTTAAGGTTCAAAGTGAACTACGAACTAGGAAAATAGTAAGGTCTTAGAATAATGGAACCTCTACTCATTTGGTCGCTTAAGAAAAGCGATGTCTACGTTTTAAGTAGACATCGCTTTTCTTAGATCCAAATCCCATTGATAAATAACTATGTAAGGAACTTGAACTCTTTTTCTCATCGTCTTGAAGAGGTTACTTTCTTTTTTGACTGTTCATTTTATTTCTTTCAAGCTCAGCAGCATATTCCTCTTGAGACTTCCCTTGCTTCTGACTTTCAGACTGAATCTTTTTGAATTTATTATCATTAAGGTTTGGCATTCTCTCACCTCCTTTTCGCTCAGTTATTTTGTACAATTAATCTAAATTTATCCAGAATGAACTTTTTCTCCTATTTTTCCTTAATACTCAGTTGTTTGGGGAGATTATCCTTAATATCCCCAAACTTTTTACAAATTTTCATCAAGCTTACATTACTTAACCTCGACCAAAAATCAGTTGCATTTTACGGAAGTTGGATTAGAAAACGATAAATTGAATTAGCGGGGACGGTCGTAGTGATTCGTTTGAAATGGAGATAGTATAGTTTTTTTATCAAGAGAATAACAGATACCTTAGTCAAATGAAGATTTACTATAGCAAAATGATCTATGGTATGATTAATAAATTGCTTATCTACCAAGAGAATTAGATCTATTCACCTAAGAAAAGAGGGACTTATGCACAATACAAAATTAACGACGAGACACTGGGTGCTCATCTTGACACTAGCTTTATTAACTTTCGTGCTCGGGACAAGCGAATTTGTTATCGTTGGAATCTTATCCGAAATATCTTCGGGACTTAATATAACCAACCCTAAAGCAGGGACACTCGTCTCTGCGTTTGCGATTACATTTGCCATTGCAACTCCAATTGTCATGTCTACCACCAGTCATTTTCCGAAGCGAAAGTGGATGTTGTATTTGATCGGTGCCTTCACCATCTTGAATGCATTATCTGCGGTGACGGCAAGCTACACCGTCCTGCTTGGACTACGAATGATGACTGCGATTGTAACAGGGGTGCTCATCTCGCTAGCTATGATTGTAGCTAGCGAGACAATGCCTATTACTAAACGAGGGATTGCAATATCCTTCGTGTTCGGTGGTTTCACCCTCGCCAATGTTGCGGGGGTCCCTATAGGCACGGTTATCGCTAGTTGGTTCGGGTGGAATGCTACGTTTATGCTCACCACTTTATTGGGGGCACTTGCTTTTATTTCTTGTTTTCTTGTCTTACCTAAGAATCTTAGCCAAATACGTAGTTCGATGCGAGATCAGTTTTCATTATTAACCCATCCCCGCATCTTGATTGCCTTTTTCATTCCCGCCCTCGGATTTAGTGGAACATATGCCGTATTTACGTATCTCGTTCCCATTTTAGAGGGGATGGGTGCTCCTAATCATTCCATCAGTATCATCTTGTTTGGTTACGGATTTATCGCGATTTTCAGCAATATTCTTGCCGGTAAAATTGCCAGTCACAATGCCATCGGACGCTTAAGGTTTGTTTTTCTCGCCCAAGCCTTCGTGCTGTTCGGTTTATTCTGGACAACCAATCATTTCACGTTAGGATTGGTTAACATTGGCTTAATGTCATTAATGGGTATCCTCTTAACAACTTCAACCCAGATTTACTTAATCGACCTTGCTGGCACCTACCAGCCAAAAGCAACCGGATTAGCAGCTTCCTTAATGCCAGTGGCGAGCAACGTCGGGATTGCGATGGGATCCGCATTGGGAGGGCTTGTCTACCATCAAGGAGAATTAATGAACATAACCTGGGTCGGGGGAATTCTTGCCATCTGTGCAAGTCTGCTAACTTTCTTAAGCTACTTTTTAGATAAAAAACAAGGGGTCTCTTCGTAAACTTCTGGTTTCTCTCACAAAAAGCGGGCAGTATGCTTTTTCGTGATATTTCTTACTCCTTATCTAGAAATGAAAACTCTCATCGTTAGAAACATGAGGCTGAAATCATGCAATTTACGCACTTTACGTTTATTCAAATGGCTCTTTTCGTATGCATTGTGGCTATTTCATCTGACTTTTTATTAGATCTTCCATTTAACTGGTGATTTCCCTGAAAATAGACGGATCCAGCTATAACTTAGATAATAAACTGATTCGAAAACCACAAACATTGCGAAAACAGCCTTGCTAAAATAACCAAAATACAAGAAACAATTAGCATAAGCCATTGGCAACTTAGGAAGACAATAATTCAAAAAAAGAGGGAGGATTCAGTTTTTGAATCCTCCCTCTTTTCCTCTATTGCTCCATTGTCTCTATATACCTTCGCAAAAATAATACTATTCTCGCCTGCTTCCCATCAGTCACTTTGGTATTGTAATAAAGTTTCCTCTAAAAGGAACAATAAGGAAAAGGAGTGATAACTATGCTTAATTTAAGAACCGATAAACCTCTCGTTGGGTTAACAGCTACTGAAATATCAAGTATTTGGGCATCTTATTTAAAGAGCAGTATGGAAAAACGGTTTTTCGATTACTTTCTCTCCACTACAGAAGATGCAAATGTAATAAAAGTGGTAGAAAAAATGGTCACTCAATCTCAAAAAAATCTTGAAGAAACTACCGCGATACTTACCAAAGAAAATCTTACTATTCCACTGGGTTTTACTGAAGATGACGTGCGCGTTGGAGAAAATAAAGTATTTTCTGATACTTTTATTTTGTATTTATGCCATGATTTAACGATGCTGTCGATGAGTACTTATCCAAGTGCAATATCAGACTGTACAAGGAAAGACGTTCGAAATCATTTTCAAGTGAATATAGAATTTTCCATTATGATTCAGAATGAACTTACAGACTTAATGCTAACAGAAGGACTCTATCTGAAGCCTCCGCAAATAGCTATTGAGAATGGGGTGGATTTTGTCGATAGCCTGAAATATCTTAATGGATCCGTTGGTGATTCAAGACCTCTAAATACGGCTGAAATTGCTAACTTAACTAGAATTATTCATAGAGCACAGTTTTCAAAAATGGTTTTTGTTATTTTTTGTAAATTAGCTACTACTAAGGACATAAAAAAACATTTCAGCAAAGGAAGAAATGAACTCGAAAAAATAATAGATTCACTTCAAGAAATTTTTGAAGAAGAAAATATTCCCATTTCAGCATCCGGTGCTTTTAAAATTTTTGATGTAGAACTATCACCATTTACCGATAAGATTATGCTGTTTTTTGTTAATACTTGCCTAGGCATGTTCTGTTTTACAATGATCAATCAGGCAATGGCCACTAGTTTAAGATCCGACATTCAAATTAAAATCAATAAAATTTCAAAAGATATGAAGAAGTACTATGGACATGGTTTACTTTTAACTATAAATGAAAAATGGTTAGAGCAACCTCCGCATGCAGTAGACAGAAAAGTTTAGTCGTATGTTACCTATAAACTATGTACAATAAGTAATAGGAAAGTGCTTCGGCACAAGAGAGTAATCTACATAAATCAATGAGTAAACTACTTGCTCCCCTCTTAAATCCTATATTATCCACAAAAGAAGCTGAGGATGAACGAACCTCATATCCTCAGCTTTTTCAATTTTACTTAAAAATGGGACATAGGTAGATCTCACCCCATCAACATTAAGGTTAGCACGAAGCAAAAAATACACAAAAAGTAGATGATGGAAGTCATGCGTGAATTCTTGAAACATGGTTGGAAATTTCTTATCTAACTAATGAACTTGGGGAGCGACCGCTTCAAATTAAATCCGGATTATTTTAACTCCAATATAGCAGTAACAGGGTTATGGTCGCTATGTTCAAAGCCTAGATCATGTCCTGTTACATCTACAATTTCGATATTCGGTGACACTAAAAATCCATCAATGATGGTTACAAAATTTTCTCCGGCCACAAACGGTTTAACGTTATCACGAACAGTCCAAACCGTAGGATCAACCGCCCATTGAAACCCACCATCAGTAAAATCCTCTGGCAATTCTACAAGCCATTCAGGCCATTCCTTCATGAATTTGGGGTCTTTTAATTGAACATCAGACAGAAGCTGATTCCAATCACCACCTAAAACGACATAATCGCCATTTTTGTAGTGTTCATTCATATATTCTTTTAAGAAAACGACCTGTTGAGCTCTTATTTCCCCGCCCTTGTCGTATGCGGACAAATAAACGTTAACCATTCTTAAATATTTGCCATTATCAACTGGTATTTTGGATTCAACAATGGCCCGATCTAATTCAAACAGTTGTACAGGCCATTTTTCTCTTCCAGGTAGCTGATATCTCGTAGAATCCTCTACCTTATACTTAGAAAAGGAACTCATCCCACTATCGGCATAGCCCATTGGTTTTAGAATCGGAACTGGTACCCACGGAGTATTATAATTAGTCGCGAAGGTTGAACCATAGCCTTCTAAACCTTCATTAAACATGGCTACTTGATTCGTGTCATTGGACCTTTTAGATTTAACATCTATTTCTTGTATGAGTACAAAATCGGAATCGGTTTTTTGCAAGAAAGTTTGAGCATTTTCAAGATTGGTTAACGTTTGTTTCTTACTACTCGAACCTGATCCTTTTCCTCCATCCATAAAAAAATCTTGATCCTTATCCAATCCCCCATATCCAATATTAAAAATTGTCGTACTAAACGGTTCTCCTTGCTTCAATACCTTTTGGTTGTTATTGTCAACTTCCAACTTAATAACAGCTTCAGGGATTTCCTCTGTAATGGTCATATAGGCTAAAAATAACACAAGAGAAAGAATAGAAAACCCTACCACATAGACAAGCCATTTCATTAATTTTTTCAAATGAGTGCCACCTTTTTTCAATTAATCTAGAATATTGTGATAGTAAGTTAGACAACATACTAATGTACTATATTTCATTATATGATTTTATTAAAATAATTTCATTATTTTTCTAAATATTCTTACTTTTAATAATGTACTTCATGCTACTTAATAATGGTTTCTGTTTGCAAGCGTACGTTATCCACTCTGATAAACAACCATTATTAAGAGCCAGTCACTGCTCTGGCAGTATTAATAGTTGAAGTAATAAAAGGTGTGAAGGTGATCTATTTCATTACAAAAAATATCCTCTCTTTGTAATAGAGTGGATATTTTTAATAGGATTACAAACTAGAAAATCCTTATTTGTAAGAATCCAGGTTTATATGCTCTAAAGAGACACATAATTATCTTTATTCCTCAGCAAATGGAAACTGGAGTGTGACAGTGGTTCCTTCCCCTTCAACACTTACAAACTGAATCTTTCCATTGTATTTTTCAACGATGTTATAACAAATCATTAACCCAAGGCCTGTCCCTTTACTTTTCAAAGAATAAAAAGGGGTCCCTAAGCTAGCTAATTCTTCCTCTGACATACCGGAACCTCTATCCATCACAAGAATACTCACTCCATCTCTAGTCCTCTTTACCTGGACGATAACAGCACGTCCGTGAGGGGACGCTTCAATGGCATTTTTAATTAAATTGATGAGAAGTTGTTTGAATTCAAGCGAATTGATGGATACATAGCTATTCGCTTGAACTTCCAATTGAATAGGGTTGTTGTTAACTAACCCATATGTTTTCAGTAATTCCGTTACGTCATCTAGTACGCTCTTTACCTCCACTGTATCTAGCTTTTTTTCTTTATCTGGTTTGGAAATAGACAGGAATTGAGAAATGACCTGTTCCGCTGCATCCAATTCATCGATCATTAATGAAAAATTCCGTTTGTTTTTTTGGTTAAAATCCTCTAATTCTACGTAGAATTGGAGAAAGCCTTTTACTACAGTAAGCGGATTTCTTATTTCATGAGCGACAGCGGCAGCTAACTGACCCGTCGTCTTTAAACGCTCAGCATTTTGAGCCTCTTCAAAATATTCTCGCTGATTTTCCATCTGGACATTTGTTAAGAAGAAAATATAATAGAGTATAATCTGACTGCCAACAAAATTAATGATATTGCCGGTAATATCAATGTTAATATGGGAAAAATTTTGTCCCTTATCAATAAATAGGATATAACCGAACGTAATAGAAACAAGAACGGCATTCAGAAAAAATGTATAATAAAATAATTTTTTATCAAAAAATAAAATAGGTAGTGCGGGAATGAGCCAAAGAAAGATAAACGTAGACGAGGTTTGTGGATACACATAAAATAAGATATTAAAATATCCCATTGCCATTAAGATAATTATCACTCTGAAAAACCGGGTTTCATACTTGGGATAAAATAGTAAACACACAGAAAAAACAATAAAAATCACCACATTGGATAAGTAACCTAGATCATATGCGTTTTTTCTTGGATTATCCACGACTAATCCGATAAACATAATGACTATCGCAACGAACATAACACTATAATATGACTTTTTATGGAAGTTGTTTTTAAACAGTTTCAACAAACTCACCTTATTCTAGTTAGAATTCATTATCAAGATCCTCGAACATACTTCAATATCCACCAAGCGACTAAGCTAGGAATTGCATAGCTCAGCGTTAACCGAAGACTATTTTTATCGATCTAAACATTTTGCTTTTACCTTTGGACATAATCTTCTCTTAAATTCTGAATTCCTTCGTTTACCGTTCCTAGAATACACATTTTTATGACTAAACTGAATTACAATAATTTCTATTCAGTATAAAACAAATAGCTAGACCTGTCCAAGTTCGACTAAACACAAAAACGATAAATCGAAAAGTGACAGGCATCGAATATTAATTTTTATTACTAAATATGTTCTGAATATCATCATATTGCTTGGCAACATTGTTATTTTCTTGATTATTAAAATGGTGTTCAAAAAAAGTCAGGATAAAATCGTGTTGAATAGTCGCAGCTTCTCGCCCATCTCGCTTTCCTGTTATGCTAAAATATTTGCTTAGAGGTGAATACATATAAATCATCGAGAAATCTTGATGATGGGTACCGTTTATTTGATATAATTCAACGGGGGATCTACTCTTATTTAATAACAAAAATAAATTTTCGTTATTAAAGCCTTGCTCCCATTCACCACTTCTTAAAAACAAGCTTGGGATGTTTAGGCCGCCCTCGAGCTCTTTCTCTTCTACTGGTTCAACCCACGCATCCATCCCAATTAATGCTTTAATTCGGTTATCATGGAGTGCTGTTTTCACCGCCGCTCCACCGCCAGTAGAATGACCGATAATACCAATATTTGATAAGTCTAATTTACCTTTAAATTGCGAGTGGATTTCACCTTCATTTAACTCTTTTAATTGAGCAAGAGTGGCGAAAATATCACCAGCAAACGTTGAAACTAATGTATTAGCATAATCTAAAAAATTCGGCGTCTCTTCGCGATCAGGTAAAGCATCTTCATTAACATACGCTACTTCCCCGTCATTAAACACCGTGACAGCTGAACCATATGTATGATCAATTCCAACAACGATATAGCCATTACTCGCTAATAACTCTGCCACATCCGTGTGAATATTTCTAAAGCCCGTCCAGCCATGCGACAGAAGAATAACGGGATACTGCTCTTTAAAAAGACTGATTGGTGCATTGCTGTAAGAGTTAGATTTTATTAAAGAAGTATGACGTAAAACAAAGTCAGGAAACCCCATCATATTTGCGACACCTTCAGCTATTGCTCGCCCGTCCTCTAACCACGGAACTACTTCATACCCATCAATTTTTTCAGCAGGGTACCAAATTTGTAATTTTATTTTTCTATTATCCGACAAATCACCACCATAACGTTCCTTTCGTTTTTGGTCGATCACATCAAAGGATATCGTTCCAATATTATTATCTCCAGTTGGAATTGGAATTTTATTCACAGGAAAAGCATAAGAAAAAATAGCTGTTAAACTAATACTTATCGCTGTATAGACGATAACAATACGCTTTCGCTTCTTATTGCTAATAAAACTCGAACCTTTTCGTAACCTTATAACTAGTGTTACGGATTGTAGAATGATAATGAAATAAACAGGATAAAACTGCCACCTTACGCCTTCAATAAATAGGTGTACTATAAGAATAATCACTGAAAGGATAGGAACATATTGTACGAGCCTCAACCTTCCCAGCTTATTATTAAATAAAACACTTAAACTAAATAGGACGAAAAGTAGCATAACAATCTCTAGTAATCTTATTTTAAACAACCCCTCATATGTAGTTCTCTTCATTTCATTGTAGGGTATAAGATATAAGATGTCTTTTACATCGACTCCCCAAGTGACTACCCTTAATTGATAATCGAATATCTACTTTTTATTATTATTAATTTCTTCCTTGTAAATATAAAGAGATTTTATCACAATTGAACTTTGATGTGATTGAAATCCTTTATGATATTAGAACGCTTGTTAGTGGCACCGTTCGGGTTCCAAAATTTTTAAAAGGCTGTTTTCGTAGAGATTGTGGCTTTTCCTATTAGTTTATCATCTATGATAAAGCTTTGTTTCAGGCATCCTTTCGTCTATTTTGATGAAAATCAACAGTGAAATGGAGGATTTAGTCAAAAATCAGCTAAAATAACCACAATGTATGAGAAAAGAGCCTTTAAAAAAGAGTTCCACAGAAGAACTAATGGAATTCAATCGGTTCTTGAAAATGACTTTCCGATCTTCAGATTTATCAACAATGACCAAAAATCCTGTACTTTAATCGCATAAAAGGTGTTTCACCTCCTCCGTATCATTAATATATATTGCCTATTACTTTTTCGATTTGTATTTTCAACACAAAAAATAGAGTATAAACCATTGGAGTTTCATACTCTATTTCTTGATGTTATCTGAACTACCTACGATTTTAAATTACTCTTCTCTTATTTTAGGAAAAAGCTAACATACTAAGTTATTTATTTTTAGAGTATATCAAGCCATATTTTTATCGCAGTTCCTAAGATTAAAAAGGCTAAAATCATTTGTAGTATCTTTGTGTTCATTTTCTTACCAGCCTTTGCACCTAGAGGAGCGGCAATTAAACTTGCGATGACCATAATAATGGCTGAATAATAATCGACTTGACCAGTTGAGATCTTACCAACTGTAGAACCGATTGAAGAGATCAACGTAATAGCCAGGGATGATGCAATTGTCATTCTAGTTGGTATCTTAAGAACCACTAACATAATTGGAACTAATAGAAAAGCTCCAGCAGCTCCTACGATTCCTGCACCTAAACCTACGATTAAAGCTAGTGATGCTGATAACCATTTATTGAAGGTAACTTCATCCAATTTAATATCGTCAATCCCTTTTTTAGGAATAAACATCATAATTGCCGCAATTAAAGCTAGGACACCATAAACAATATTAATTCCTGCTTCACTCATAAACTTTGAACCGTAACCTCCAATGAAGCTACCAATTAAAATACTGACACCCATATACGTAATAAGGGATTTATTTAAGTAGCCGCCTTTTCGATAAGCCCAAACCCCACCAAGCGTGGCAAAGAATACTTGTACTGCACTAATACCTGAAACCTCATGTGCAGAAAAAGTAGCTACTCCTAATAAGGGTGGAATATAAAGAAGCATTGGATATTTAATAATACTGCCCCCAATACCTACCATTCCAGAGATATAAGACCCAATAAACCCGATTAAAAAGATGGTTATCATAAAAGCTAGATCCATGGATTTGTTTCCTCCTTTACTGTAAAGTCTGTTTTCGGAAAAAATGTTACTTTTCGTAATAGACTTAATTATTTTGATGAATAAAAACTTCGAGGATCCGTCTATTTTTAGGGAAATCAACAGTGAAATGGAGGATTTAGTCAAAAATCAGATGATATAGCCACAATGCATACGAAAAGAGCCTCTTAATATACGATTTAATAAGAAAAATTATCTAACGGCACAGCGGTTTGGACCAATTTCCATTTCACGTTGTTCCTCTTCATCAGGAGTAATTTTCCCCATATTCGTTTCTCGAATTTCTTGATAAGAATTCGGTTGAGGTGGTAGATTTTCAGAAACTAATTTTCTAAACTCATCATCACTTTCAATGTTTAAGCCGTGATTTTTCGCAAAAAGTGTACCAAGCTTTTCACCAACAGAGCCATCTTCATTTAACTCCTCGATAATCATAAAGTGAGCGGGAAGAACCGTTAGTTCCATTGAAAGGTTCTTATACCGTTTGTAAAGACTTTCTCTTAAGTCAGCTACCCAGTCTGCTGCTTTCCCAGCTAGATCTGGACGGCCAATGCTGTCAACAAATAAAATATCACCAGATAATAAATAAGTTTCATCAATGATAAATGATGTTGAACCAACCGTGTGACCGGGTGAATATAAAGCATTAATGTCAATTGTAGTATTTCCAATGAATACTTTATTTCCATCTTCAAGTGCTGAGTATTCGAATGAAACATCTTCCGCATCCTTTGGAGGTAACCAGTAAATCGCATTTGTTTCTTCTGCAATTTTACGACCTCCAGAAATATGATCCGCGTGTAAATGGGTATCAAATACATGGGTAATCGTTATATTTTTTTCATTGGCAAATTCGATATAGTTATCTGTCATCCGAGCGGCATCTATAATAGCTGCTTCTCCATTAGACACAACCATGTAAGAGAGGCAACCTTTTCCTAAACGGACGAATTGATAAAGCGCTCCTCCGTTTGTTAAGTCGCCTACTTTAATAGGCTCTAGGTGTTCACTCCAAGCTTTCATACCACCCTCAAGGTAAGAAATGTCCTTCCCTTCATCAGAAATCATCTCAGCAATCATTATAGAAGATCCTTCTTTAGCACAAACCACTAAGATCTCTTTATCCAGAGGAAGCTGATCTAAAATCCCCTCCACTCCGTCTAAAAGATCAAAGTATGGAATGTTTAAATACTCAACATTTTCTCCTTCAATTTTCCAATCTTCAAAGGCATCTACATTCCGCACATCTAATATAAATAACGCTTCTTTATTCATTACTTTTTTGGCTATTTCTTTTGAATTCATTGCTTTAACTGACACTTTTCCAACCTCCTAATGAATATGCTTAATTAAATTTCGACTTAGTTAACGCTAGATTCTACGTCTCCAGACCATTCGCTCATTCCTGGAACTACATTAATAACATTTAAGAATCCTTTTTCTGCTAATAATTGGGCAGCCATATCGCTGCGATTACCTGAACGACACACAACATAAATAGACTTATCTTTATCAAGTTCGACTGCACGTGACTGAAGTTCTCCAAGTGGTATGGAAATAGCGCCTGGAATATGTGTAAAGGCATATTCTGCTTTTTCACGCACATCAAGAACAACTACATTTTCTTCACTTAACTTGCTAGCTAAATCATGATTATCCACCACTGTGTCATGTTTACGTTCAACAGTATCTTCTCCACTTGATTTGCGAATAAAATGCATTAATACATCTCCTTCTTCAATCATCCCAAGATAGTCATGACCATTACTTCTTGCCCACGCTTGAAGATCAGCTTTAGATCCTTTATCAGTTGCTTGAATTTCAATAACATGACCAGCTTCTAAGTTTTTCATTGCTTTTTTTGTTTTCACAATGGGCATTGGACAAGCTAACCCTTTTGCATCTAAGACGAAATTTGATTCAATCGTATTCATATTGAAACCTCCAATTACCACAAGGGGTATATTTTTAATTTAATTGACTGTTTTCGCAAAGTTTGCTGCTGCTCGAACCAGTCTATAAACGATGATATCGCTTTGTTTAGGTCCTCTTTTCGTCTGCTTTTGATGGAAATCAACAGGAAAATGAACCGTTTAATCAAAAATCGAATGAACTAGCCACAATATATACAATAAGAGCCTAGAAGAGGATTAGATAAATAAATTCACATTTCCATCTTCTGCATCAGCTAAATAAGCAGCCACACCTGCATATTCGATTCCTTCTAATAATTCCTCTTTTTCTAGACCTAATAAATCCATCGTCATCGTGCATGCTACAAGCTTTATTTCTTGTTCTTTTGCCAATTCAACAAGAGCAGGTAAAGACATAACATTGTGTTTCTTCATCACACTTTTAATCATTTTAGGTCCCATTCCCATCATATTCATTGTTGAAAGACCTAAGTTATCTGCACCACGAGGCATCATTTTACCAAACATTTTCTCTATAAATCCTTTTTTAACCGGAACCATTGCTTCTTTCCTTAAAGCATTTAATCCCCAGAAAGTGTGAAAAATAGTTACTTCGTGATCATATGCTGCAGCTCCATTTGCAATTATATACGCAGCCATTGCTTTATCGTAATCTCCACTAAAAAGAATAATATTCGTTGTCTTTGTCTCTGACATTATATTTCCTCCTCTTTATACTGTATAGGGTATTAATTTCCCTAAAAAAATTTATGCTTTTTTAATCCAAAATAAGAATAAATCATTTTCTTCTTTAAAATCCAATAGTTCATGCCCAGTTGATTTAGCCCAAGCTGTTAAATCACTTTTAGCACCTTTATCCGTAGCTTGAACTTCTAAAATTTGGCCTGCTTCAATTTCTTTAATAGCCTTTCTTGTTTTCACGATTGGCATAGGACAAGCTAACCCTTTTGCATCAAGTACTTTATGTGCGTTCATTAATAAATCCTCCTAAATAATATTGAAATTCATCTTCCTCAAAATACCTATAAGGGTATATTAAATACTAAAAAAAGTTGTCGATACGACAATTATCTACTTTTTACTAATAAGTTTACTGCTTCATTTACAAGTTCTTCCGTGTTTTTACCAGACTTTTGTGCATCATTTACACATTCGACAAGATTTAAGCTAACAATCAGTCCTACAGAACGATCAAGAGCCGTTTTAGCTGCAGATAGCTGAGATATAACTTCCTTACAATCTTGTTCTTGCTCCATCATTCTTAAGACTCCCCGGAGTTGCCCTTCAACACGCTTAATACGATTTTTGACTTGAGAACTGTATTCCATCAAGACACCTCCTAAAAGCTAAACCAAACAATCTTTTTTTACGTTCTTATAAAGACTATATACCCCATAAGGTATTATGTCAAGGGTTAATCTTGTTTTAAACAGAATGGTGAGGTGATGGATTTGACTACTATCTTATTTTCCGGCAAATAATAAGAGCAGTCTTATAGACCACTCTTCCAAAAAATTGATTTACTTCTGGTACGGTTCACTGTGGTGATTTAAGAAGCAAAAAAAGCATTGGTTATTTTTAACTAATGCTTTTTTACTTGCTCACTTTTCTATTGGATTACTTAATTCAACACCGAACGCTTACTTACATTTGGTAAATTCATTAATATTTTTTCCTACTCTAAAAGGCTTGAATAGTGACCTTCACCTCTACCTACTGTCTGTTAGTTCAAGAATCATACCTGATTGCTGAATTAACGTTAAGTATTAATATTCTTCGATACTTTTTCTGTAACCATAGAATGCTCTGTAATGATTCTCTTCATAAAAAGAGCTTGATGATTTTGTAGCAAGTAAATCTATTCTCGTTTTTGGATATAGATTGTGAACAAATTTTATAAGCTCTTTTCCTATTCCCTGCCCACGATAGCGCTTATTGACTAGCAGTTCACAAATAAATGTTGTCACATTTTCATCAGTAAATCCTCTTAAATATCCTACAAGGTTGTTGTTATCAAAAACAAGAAAAGCTATATTTGAATGTATCCATGCTTGCTTAGTATCTTCCTTATTCTTAACAAGATTTGACCATTCCTCTTCGACGTTTAGATTATGGATACTATCAAAATCATTTTCCTTAAACTCTCTCACTATATAGAGTTTTCCGTTCTTTAAGGATAATTCCATCATTTATTATTCCTCACTTTCAGAAAGATAAGTCTTATCCTAATGAAAAATTCTTCATTTCTAGATAAAAAAGAAGAAATCAGTCGAAAAACCCACTGCCTGTTTTTTCTTTGTGTCAAAAGCAACAAAGTATGCGAAAAGAGCTTTTCGGTAACATATCTATTCAATCTAAAAGACCCTTTTAATATGGATAACCACCATTTCATTAAACAGGTTCCTGTCCCCGGGCACATCCATGTGGTCACGAACTGGGGGGACAGGCACCAAAATTTGATTACATACTTTACTACGGAGAAACATAACTAGCTATTACTCATTTTTCAGACTAGCAAAGCGAATCAACCATTCTTCATGAAATTCTGGCTTTCTAAGTAATTCAGCACGGTCTGCGAAAATTCGTGATGGGATTCTTTCGTATATTTGGCAATGGTATAGATTTCGGCAAGGTTCTTTAATCCCAATCGTTCTGTCATTTCCTTCAACTCAGGGTTATCCATATAACGTTTCCAACCCTTCTCATCTCTCTCTTTATAAATAGCAATAATATCTTCATCAGAATAATCTTGATACTGATCATAATGAACAAGTCCATGCTTTGGCAGCCGATCACGTGGAGCAGGGTTTTCTGCTGGATATCCAAGTGAATACCCTACAATGGGTACGACATTTGGTGGTAAGTTTAATAGTTTACCAATTTGATCACAGTTAGCAAGGGTTGAGCCCATATAGCAAATTCCTAACCCAGCGTCTTCTGCTGCTAAAGCACAATTTTGCGCTACCAGAGTCGCATCAATGGCACCAATCATAAAGCTCATGAAATTATCAAAATGCACAGGCGCATCATTAAGCGTCAGCCATTTTCTCATTCGATTAAAATCCACACAAAATGTTAAAAGAATAGGTGCATCCACAACCATGGATTGATCCATATGGGCAGTATATAATTTTCCCTTCAGCTCTTTATCTTTTGTCACAATGATCGAGTAGGGTTGCATATTCCCACTAGAAGAGGCTCGAATACCTGCATCTAGTATTTGGTCTAATAATTCTTGACTTACTTCCTTATCTTCATATTCTCGTATGGATCTGTGCCCATGAATAACATCATTTAACTCCAAAAAAATCACTCCTCTTATGACAATTCAGTTTTTTTATTCATTTTCAAATTTTCTTACTTATCTCTTTCTGCAAAATTTCCCCATAATATTTACCTACCACTCTTAATAAAACCATTTACTAAGAATATTTTACATATTTCGAGGCTAACTAATCAAACAACTCAACTTGAAGACCAAGGACCATGGGGACAGTTCTTCCGGTATGTTTTTGTTTCTTATTTGAAAAAAATAAAATTGAAGGGTGATTTAACACGGGTGGGCAAAAGGCCGTTCCCTTGTTGTAATTGTTTTGGAGCGGTTAATATTTTTCGTCGATTTGGTCAAAACGATGATTGCTGCTATCGTTCGCAGTTCATGATTACCCTATGGATAAGAAGTTTTGATACCAGGGGGACATTTCTCTTGGTCTTAATATAGAAGCAAAAAAGCCTGTCAAAGAGCGACAGGCTTTTTCTAGTGGGGTTGATGGAAATGAAAAGGCAAGAGACAATTAAAATCTAAACCTCTTACTTAGAAAGATGCCTTACTTTATGTCTAGTTTTTTTGTGAATGATTGGGATAAGGCACCTGTCTCTCCTTTCCTTAGATCACTCTTCCAAAAAACTGATTTACTTATGGTACGGTTCACCGGAGTTATTTAAGAGGAAAAAATAGGACGAGGGCTCACTTTTTCAGTCCTCGTCCATAATTTTTTTAACGTATTCGAAGGTTACTTTCTTTTATTACTGCATTTGGATTCAAATCATTGACCAGACTTTTTACGATTTGTCTTTGGGCATCATTAGCTCTTGGACCAATTAGGATTTCCAAATCATTCATGGACTGTTCATTAAGATCAAGATCAAAAAAGTCTTTCTTTAGCTCTTCTGTTTCTAAACGGTCAATCAATCTGACCTGATCTTCGTATGATTTTGCTGATTCTAAATCATTCATTGTCCAAGGAACTATAATAAATCTATATCGATACTCTTTTTGAAACTCCCATTGTATATTCTTATATATTCCAATATTTTCAAGATTGATAGTTTTACCCCAACCTGTTCTATTTGAGCCATTTTCTAGTTCGGTCTCTTGTTTCTCCGCCGTTAATACTTTCCTATTTAATTTATCTCGCACATCAGTGTATTTTACTTGAAAAAGATTTGCTAAATAAGGTGGATTTAGTAAATAACCGTGAACCGAAAGTTTTTCACTGGTTAGTGATGGATGCGTTACAAAACTTTCCTTAATATGCTTTCCATCTGGATTAATCACTACGGTTTTAAATGGACTGATTGGCAATCTAATCCTTACGCCAGTCATATTAGGTGTATAGAGATTCCACAACGGAATTGATTCCTCTGTTTCGTTTGTCCAACAACTAACAAAACAGAACCTTCCAAGATCCCCAAAATCCGATGTTCCCTGTTCCTCAATATCGTCAACTCTTGATAGACTACTAAAACGAATCGTTTTATTTTTCAATATTAAAGCCAGAGTTTCAATACTTGTATAATGATAAAGATATGACAATTCTCCCAACTGCTTATCCACCTCTAATTATAATAAAAATTACAGATACCATTTTAGATGATTTCTCAAATAACTTCTATCTTTAATAAAACACTTAATCCAACTCAGAAAAATAAAGTTTTTACATTCCCTTCCTTTTCCCCCAAAAAAAAGCACTCACCGGGAGACACAGTTATCCTTTGTCAATTTCTGGATAGTGCTTCTCTACGCAGAAATTAATTGGATTAATTCTGGCTCAACGCCAAAGTCTGTTCTTAACGAAAAAAATAGAAAAAACATCTGTATCCTCTATAGTTGAAAGTACGACCAAACAACAAGCGAGGTTTACAGATGCACTCTCATTTTACCAGTATTCTATTCAACTTAAAAGAGCTAACGATTTCCAATGTTGAAAACATACACGATGATTTTTTGATTCATGTCTAACCGATTGATTATCTTCAACCTTGTCCACAATGTCGGGGATTAGATGTAATTCGCAAAGAAAATGCTTATCAACGAAAAGTACGTCACCTTCCAGCCTTTGGACACCGTGTTTTCCTTTTCATTCCAGCCATTCGCATGATGTGCAAGCATTGTGAGATATCTTTCGTCTGGAAATATGAGTGTGTGGCATCTGGAAAAAGCTACACGAAACAATTTGAAGCATCTCTATCCTATCAAGTGCTTGGGGCGACTGTTACCCACGCAGCTATGGTTAACCGGGGACGGATTCGACTCTACTTTTTGCAGAAATATGGAATATAAGCGTTTAAACATCGTTTCTTTATGAAGCAAAAGACATGAATGCTGTCTGAAAAATGGTGCTTGCCCCCCGGTACGTTAATACAATAACACGATGAGGGACAGGCACCAATATTTCCAAGTTCCCGTCCGACAGTGGTAAATAAAGATGGCAAAAACAGGATTGACCTCCTTCCTTTATTAATAGGGTACCTATTAATTATTCATCAAGTTTTTGTGAAATCTCTTTATGTACCTATTCATGAAAAAAGTAGAATGGGATCCGTCCCCAATTAATTTATTTTGAACCGTTGCGAAAAACTCCTTAGAAATTTCAACTTTTGCATCATAATCCACTGTTGTAGCGTAGATATCAGTAATCTTCAAATAAAATCTTCTCTCTGATGCCCGTATATCTCGAATACGTTCAAGAAGTTCAGCAAAATAATCTTGACCGAAGTTACGCAATTCTTTCAAACGGTCATCATCATCCATTGTAAAGCCTTTTACCAGATATTCATTCAACCGTTCTGTTGCCCATTGGCGGAACTGTGTACCTCTATAGGAACGGACACGATAGCCGATTGCAAGAATCATTTCAAGATTGTAAAATGAAACCTCACGTTTACCCTCAATTTGAACTATTCGGTTTTTCCGAATAGTTGCCGACTCCTGCAATTCCCCTTCTGCATAAATGTTCGTTTATCGTATTAACACTTTTTGGTAAATATTAGCAATTGCTTTCTGCGTCATTTCAACTGTACCATTTTCTAAACGAACATCTATTTTTGTATTGCGTTCCTCCCCTGTATTTCTTTTATCTATGTTTTACTTCGTTGGAAGTAGAATTCTATGCCACTTTTGTTTTTTTACCTAAGAGTTAAGTAAAGAACTATCTAGAATAAGTTCAAATTGCTGCTTTACCATCACTTGTGATACGGTTCAATGTAACGTTGGATAGGGTAAATAAATAAGGAGAGGTCAACCCTCTCCTGGTTTTATTTTGTCTCTATTTTTGTCCCTATTCTTAACTGCACTTAAATATTTATCATTAACGTCCGCATTATGTCCTTATTTTTATTCAATTTTATTATAATATAGGGAGAAATGGTACCAATATGTCCTTATTCTGTCTCCATTTTTGTCCTTATTTTGGAGGATTATACACATACTTTGTTCCAGCGCCTCTTCCACTTACCTCTACTCCATCAGGTTCTAGTTCCTTAATTAGACGTTGTACTTGTTTACTATTCATTCCTGTTAATTGTCTTATTTCTTTATTAGTTAAAGTCCGTTCTTTAAGAATAGATAAAACTCTGATTTTAACTGCCTCTTTATCTAAGCTTTGTTGGCGTTCATACTTCATATTTTCTTTTAACAATTCATATGCCTTTCTCGATAAAGTATAGTACCTCCCTTTACCACGACCAACTGATTCTAACAAATTAAAATCATTGTACATTTTACTTAATAATTCTCTAGCTTGTTCGACACTTCGTTGAGAGACCTCTGCTGCAATTACAGTATCAATTTGTTCGTGTCTGATTAAATATTGCAAAATGAGTAAATGATCTACATCAATCTGATTGCCTTCATTAACCATTTGTTTTACCAAGTTCTTAAACCCTTTATTTAGAGGAGAGGATATAAAGGTCAATTCAATATTACTGCCAACTTCTCTATAAATGGGGGGTTCTTTACCTTCTACTAGTAGGGAGCGGAATATTCTAGATACGCCTAAATTAGACCTATTTACTAATTTTAATCTATCCAGTAGATCCATTAGATGGTTGTTTCTAGCTACTGGCGGATGGTGTAATATATTATTTGGAGTTATGCCTCCTATAAATTGGCCAGGGTTGGTTAGTACTAATTTATCCCTATATTGCTTTAACATAATTGTTCCACTTATTCTGTAATCTCGATGGCCAAAGGCATTTAACAATGCTTCTCTAAGTGCAATTGTTGGGTAAGTACTAAACTCAGGATGAACTAGTCCTGACTCTATTGTAACCATTGGGTTATCCACTGATATATATCTCTCTAATTCATATAAAGCAACAGGAATAGCGTGAGTTCCATCATCCCTATGGGAATAATCTATATCACTTAGCATTTTTCTATATGACCACTTATGTTGTGGAATTAGCCTTTCAATAGCATCTGGCTTACCAACTAATAATAGAGACCCCTTTGTAAAATATCCATTCTTAATACCACCGATAGATTTTAAAAGGTCTTCATCAGAAAGTGATAACAAACTATCATCCGCTCTCTCACGTGACATGAATTCACGTATTCGTTCCATAGCGGAGTGGGAAAACAAATTATTCCAATCTTCGTAAATTACCTCAGATGTAAAATCAACCTGTCCTGATGAATCAATCATTTGTCTTCTTAATGTTCCTGTGAAAGGCAAACAATCTTTTCCCTGTCTTATTGTTGCAGCACCGTCTGTTGTTGTATAAGGGGGCATTCCTGGGAAAACATTCATTATTAAAAGCCTTACAGAACCATCTTTTAGATAGATGTCATCGAATGAAGGAGTTAAATGAGGGTCAGTCTTTTCATAAATCCTTTTTTGCAGGGCAGGTATATCTATATCAAATGGTATTCCTATTAGAGCATTATCTATCCCCTGCACTTTGTCAGCTATACCAAAAACAACACTACCCCCACCACCGTTCGCCATACAAACAGCATAACTAATCATTGTTTTTATATTATCTTCTCTACTTCTATCATTCTATTGTTTGAAGTCCAAGTCTTGAGCTTCAAAATCATCTGCTATATGATCATCTAACTTGTTGATTATATCCATTATCTCTCTCTTACTCTTCATTAAAGTATTTCCTCCTCTCTTGTTAAATTTTTCATTCATATTATTTATCTTTATTTTACACATATTTGACACAGTATCATACTTTTTCTCAAACCATTTCTAAAAAACAAAATCTTCTTAACCTAAATAAGGTTCAAGATAATATTGAATAGTATCAGGTTTACCGTTTAATTGGCTTGTTATTGTAGTCATCTTCATTACCCTAACAACAGTGGAATTTCCTTCCTTAGGGAATTCATCCAATGTAAAACGATCTCCTAAACCCAATCTAGGATCTTTATCTTTTGGGTTAGTAGGATTAGTTATAATCTATCTAAATTGGCTTATTATCCCTTCCATAATAAGCTCATTGTTGTGGAAGAATTCTAATCTTGTTTCCAGGCTACCTCCACTATTCATATCCTTAATCTCTATCCTTGGATGACTTTTCAAGTCATCTAGCGCACTAAGTACAACATCTAGTTCCACAGGATACATTGTGAAAATTCCTGACCTGAATTTTGCCTCACTTTCAAAGCTAATAAATATTGGTCTCTTCTGATTTGCTGATTTTACTATATCATTGGCATACTCGATAACCTCAATCAACTTACTTGAAAACATAGGGTTAACCGGGGACGGATCCGACTCTACTTTTTTCATAAATATGGAATAGAAGAGTTTAAACATCGTTTCTTTATGAAGCAAAAGACATGAATGCTGTCTGAAAAATGGTGCCTGTCCCCCGGTACGTTAATACAATAACACGATGAGGGACAGGCACCAATATTTCCAAGTTCCCGTCCGACAGTGGTAAATAAAGATGGCAAAAACAGGATTGACCTCCTGCCTTTATTAATAGGGTACCTATTAATTATTCATCAAGTTTTTGTGAAATCTCCTTAGGTACCTATTCATAAAAAAAGTAGAATGGGATCCGTCCCCAATTAACCTAATCACTTTAGTCAATTGTTGTAGAGTTTAATAGAATAATAGAGATAACTCTTTACTGATGACATGTCTCCTTATTTTGTTTAGTCGCTTAACAGCGATAACATGAAATCAAGTTGAAGGGTCAAGAGTGTTGATTAACCAATTAAATCCATTAAAAAACTACAAAAAAGGACGCCCTTTTAGTAAAATTGTTGTTACGACACAAACAATTTAAAAAGGAGCGTCCCTATGAAACAGTCTACCACTTTCCCAAATTTGATTCAA
>NZ_JAYKTS010000034.1 GCF_037024155.1 Bacillus sp. 2205SS5-2 | reverse complement strand
GAGGTAGATATCCAAAAATCAAAACCAGCTTAAATCAAGTAATGGTGCCATAGCCAATCTTTAAAAATGGTCATTCCATTTTAGGGAGGGTGCTTTTTTGTGTCAAAATCAGCATCAAAACCCATTTTCGTATAAAAAGAGCCATTGTGAAAGAAAAACGGGCTCAAGTTGGTCTGAGTGTCCTTGCGAAAAAGAGATGAATAAGCTTTGCATATGAATACGGACATTATTGATAACCATAACCGTCTTCTCTGCAATAGTTTGGTACACTACCTTTTCTTGTTCATGAGAATGCTGCAGAGGTCTTCCAGGTGAATGATTCAACTTCAACCCTTCTAATCCGGTGGTGCAAAAGGTTTTAACGAATACACCAAAGGTACTTGCATGGTGATTAAGAATTATGGGTTTGTTCAACTGATTTTCAACGGAAAGAAGTACAAAATGCATTGATCACCCTCGAAAAAACACCTATCCTTTGTTTCTTTCATAACTTTCTATACCTGTTCTATTCGGACAGAGGCATCTTCAAAGGTTATTGATTTCTTTATAGTCATTCCTCCTCCCAAAATAAATCTAAATCTTAGATTGAAGTAATCAAGCAAACACTAAGCACTTCCTTATTCAAGAACCTATTTTTACCGAGAATATAGAATACAGTTTTAACATTAAAGGAGGTCCAATGTTATGAAACACACAGGCCGACACACAGGCGCATTTCTTTTGTTATTTCTAGCTGAAGAAGATTGTTATGGAGGTAAACTTCTTCGGAAATGTGAGGAAGAGCTTCCTTTCAATCCGATTGATAGTGCGATAATATATCGCACACTGAAAAAGTTAGAGAGAGAAGGTGCTGTTGAGTCTTATTTGGATACAACCAATAGAGACAAACCGATTAGGATGTACAAGATTACTGTAGAAGGAAAAAGAAATTTAGAAGATTTCCAAACAGATATTGAAGAGAAACTACAAAATTTATCATTTTTCCTTAGGAAATATACTGAAGTGAAAAAGGAGTCGGATAATGATTAATGGGGCTATTCTTTACGCTGTAGCTATCATTCTTACTTTTATTTCTTTTTCCAAAAATAAAAGTAAGACGAAAGAGGCTCTTTTAAAGTCATGGAAAATGTTTATTAACATTATGCCTGATGTATTAGCAATTATGCTTTTTGTAGGACTGTCGTTATCTGTATTAACACCATCTTTAATCTCTTCAATAATTGGAGAGAAATCTGGAATTCTAGGTATTGTTTACTCTACAATAATCGGTTCCGTTTCAATAATACCGAGCTTTGTTGTCTTCCCACTTGGGGCTACACTGGTCCAAAATGGTGCAGGTCTTCCTCAAGTAGCTGCATTAATGGCATCATTTATGGCAGTTGGGGTCATAACTTTGCCTATGGAACAAAAAATCTTTGGACGAAGCTTTGCGTACGCTCGAAATGCAGCCGCCGTTTTAATGTCTGTTATCTTCTCCTTCCTTATTTGGGTGGTGATGGCATGAAAAAAATCAAAAAATATCGTTTCTTATTCATTTTATTAATGGGTCTAATTATACTTACTATGATGGACCCTTTTAGAGGGTGGGAAGCAACACAATTAACTGGAACTAGCATTCTAGATATGTTATTGTTGCTCCCCCCTGTCTTAATATTGGTAGGTTTATTAGACAAATGGGTAGAGAAAGAAACACTAATAAAATATATGGGTAAAAAAGCTGGATTCTATGGCATTTTTTTCACGCTTTTATTAGGTGCAATTGCTGCAGGACCTTTATATGTAGCTTTCCCCATAGCGGTGCTTTTTCTCAAAAAGGGGGCAAGTTTGCGGTATATTGTCTTTTTTTTAGGGGTATGGTCGACTGCTAAACTACCCGTTGTAATATATGAATTGGATTATTTTGGAGTAAAGTTTACACTAATTCATATTTGTTTCGGTCTAATCTTCTCCTATCTATTGGGTGTCATATTCGAGAAAATTTACGAAACCAGGGAAACCAGGGGGAAGGTCCCTCTGGTCCTGCAACAAAAAGATCAGAGTAAAGACTATTAGTGTTATCAAACTTTAAAAAAAATGGGTAAACAACTATTGTAAAAGAGGAGAAAAAAATGAAAAAATGGCTGAGAGGTCTGTCTATATCAATTATTGTTTTAGGAAGCTTGCATAACCTGTTTACTTTTAATATCAAACGGTATTTTGAAGAACTTGATTCGATCTTTCAGAAGATATTTGTGGAGATGTTTTTAGGGACTGGAACTGCTGTAATCCTTTTTGGCATTCTGTCTTTAAAAGCGATTAATTTGCTACCATACAAACCGGCTGATGCTATTTTTATTATTCGATGCTCTAGGGGGATCGTATTACTGGTAGGCTTAGGGGCTATTTGGATAACACCTTGGAATCCAATGGCTTATTTGGTATAAATAAATGGAGTGTTAATCATGATGATTATCCGTAGATCAAGCTAATGTTTTACTATAGCTCTTTTTAATAATGATTATTAACCAAGAAATACAGGATAGGTTAATTTCTATTGTGACACAAAGGAACTGTTCCGCTATCTTATTAATTACTTTGAGGAACTAGATCAATCCCTATGAAAGTGCTTGCTGATTATGAGGGGACAGAGAAAGGCTAACATTTAATTATACAGATAAAAGGAGGGAGCTAAAACGTATTATGATAGATAATGAAAAATTACTGCTTGATATCACGGCACATATCAAAGAAAAATATGGTTGCCATACGATACTCTTATACGGTTCTTATGTAACAGGAGACCACACAAATGAGAGTGATATTGATTTAATCGGGTTTACCAATTTAATGGAACAGTATAACGAAGTAGGTCTTTTTAAAGGAAAGCAGTTGGACGTATGGATTCATCCAACCAGTGATATGAACAATTACGACCAATTTTTGAAATTGGATCAAGCTGAAATTCTGCTTGATGAGCACGATAAAGCTAGCCCGTTTATAGAGAATGTTCAGCGTGTATTTGCTGATGGACCTGAGAAACTATCTTTAGATGAGAAGGTTTTTTTAAGGAGATGGCTTCAGAAGATGGAAAAGAGGTCTAGAAAAGGAGATCTTGAAGGAAACTATCGTTTTCACTGGATGTTAAAAGAAAGCTTGGAAATCTATTTTGAACTTAACGGTCGCTGGTATTTAGGTCCGAAGAAGTCATTCACTTGGCTCAAAGAGAATGATTCTGAAGGCTATTACCTTATTCAAAAGGCGTTCAATGAACCGAATGAACATAATCATGTTTCGAAATGGATCGACTACTTAACAACGTAATGTTCTATGTTGCTGACCAAGAGACCAAGGGGACAGTCCCTCTGGTTTCCCAAGTGTTTAGTGCCAGTCACTTACCGTGTTGTGTCGATCATCGATACGCTTGGGGGAGTGACTGGCACTTAGTTAATGCATACCTTTCCATTCACCCTGATTTTTGGATTCTTTTTCTTTTTTCGCTTTTTCTTTATGTGCCTGATTGGCTGCTGCACTACCTAATTCTTGAGAAAACTCTGAATCGATCGTGCTCGAGTCAAATCCTTTTTTGTTTTTTTGTTCAGCGTCGTTTTTCTTGGTCCGTTTGGCCAATAGTATCGCTCCTTTCTATTTTTGTATAGTATAGCTCTTTTCGTGAATTTTATTGCTCCTAGCACAAAGAAAAAGCAAGCAGTAAGGTTTTCTGGAGCTATTTCTTACTTTGTGTTTAAAAATCAAAAATTTCTCGTTAGGAAAAGAGCAAAAAGCCATAATCTTGGCGAATACAGCTTTAGTATAAGATTGGAATAATAAATTATACGTCAAACCCTTAATATTAGGCTTCTTTCGTATAGAGTGTTTCTATTTAATCAAATTTTAGATTGAATTCACTATTTCACTGCTGATTTTCAGCAAAAATAGACGAAAAGCTGCTATGATATCTATCTTTTTAACTGCATCTATCCAGTTGCGAAAAGAAATAAGAGTCAGAGGAAAGAAATCAAGGACCACATCTTGTTTACCTGAGGAACTACCTTTTGAAAATAATACAATTAAATATTCAGAAAATTCTTGACATTTAATTTTGAAAAGAGATATAGTTGTACTAAGTTAATAATTGTGAATGGAGAAAATGGAGTCTCACATAATAGTGCTTTTTCTATAAAGGAAAAGCATATTATGTGAGGCTTTTTGTATCCATTCTATTTCACTCTGGTAAAGGAGGGAAGTGAAGAGTTTTAGTAAAGGTTCTTTTCGTATAGAGTGTTTCTATTTAATCAAATTTTAGATTGAATTCACTATTTTACTGCTGATTTCAGCGAAAATAGACGAAAAGTTGTCCCGAAACAAAGCCATACCCTAGTAAATAGATTGGTATGAAAAGTAATAAACTTTAAGAACACACCTTCAATAAAAAAATGAAATCGTTTCCGTGAAGTGCGAATAAAATTAGGGGGGATAAGCTTGAGGAAAACTTTTTTTTCTAGCCGTTGGGCAGTCATTATTTCATTAATTATTGTTTTAGTAGGAAGTCTTGTCGCGCAGAATGTGCAAACAAATTCAGGTACTGTAACAGTTAAGGATGTTCGTTTTGTTGGAGATAATGGAAATATGTTAAGCGCAAAATTATTTACACCTTCGAACATGAACCCAACAGAAAAGCACCCTGCAGTCTTGACCATGCATGGATATATTAATACAAGAGAGGTACAGGATGCATTTAACATTGAGTTTGCAAGACGTGGATATGTTGTTTTAGCAATGGATATGCAAGGTCATGGTTATTCTGAACAAGAGCCGATTGAATTAACATCACGTGGTGCAATTGCTGGTTTATCATACTTAAGAGGGCTGGGCTTTGTTGATACAAACCAAGTTGCAGTAGAAGGGCATTCAATGGGAGGCTGGTCAACGCTTGCAGCGGCGAATGCACATCCTGATTGGGTGCATACCGTGATTCAAGTAGGTTCTTCAACAGAAACATTTGGAGCTGGGGAAGTAACAGCAGATTCGGAATTTAACTATGCGGTTGTGTTTGGTAAATACGATGAATTTGCTAAACTGATGTGGGAAGTTCCACAAGCAAAGCAAATTGTGGATACAGATAAGTTAAAAAAGGTATTTGGCACAGAAAACACTGTAACTCCTAATGAATTATACGGGTCTTTTGCCAATCAATCAGCACGGACATTGTATATATCAGATGAAACACATCCATCCAATCACTGGTCTGCTGAAACAACTACTTATGTATTAGACTTTTTACAGCAAGCCATTCCTGCGCCAAACCCCGTTGATTCGACCAATCAAATATGGAAAGTAAAAGAGTTTGGTACACTGGGTGCAATGATAGGAGCAATCATGTTCTTATTTTCCTTTGCGGCCAACTTATTACGTACAAACTTCTTTCAATCAATTGTTCAGCCGATACCAGCGTATAAAGGTTATAAAACCAAGGGATCATGGGCAATTGGGGCCGTTATCGCTGCTGCAGTACCGGCTTTAACCTATTACAAATTTCAAGAATGGGGAACAGAGTGGTTACCTGTTAATAGCTTCTGGCCACAGTCTTTAACAAACGGTTTTGTCATTTGGGTGTTGTTTAATTCGATAATTGGCGCTGTCCTATTTGCCGTATGGCATTTTGTAAGCAACAAAAAACAAGGAGCAGCATCTTACAATTATGGATTATCTTATTCGAAAGAAAGTTTCCATTTAAACTTACATGCGATTGGGAAATCTTCCTTACTTGCTATTTACTCTGTAGGCGCACTATTTGGTCTAACGATTGTGGCAGATGCTACTTTATTAGTTGATTTCCGTATTTGGGTCATGGCATTTAAACCAATGAACTGGGCGCAATTTTTTATAATGGTAAAATATTTAGCGCCATTCCTATTATTCTTCCTGGTGAATGGGGCACTTTTACATGGACAGTTTCGTTTAAGGGAAAGTGCCACAAACCGTGGAACTGCGTGGAAGTGGTTTTTTGCCAACGTAGGAATCAATACATTAGGAATTGTTGTCCTACTCATGATTTTCTACATCCCTCTCTTTACTACCGAAGAAATTGATGTAGCGAAGTCATTACTGAGTATTGTTGCATTCCAATTTATCTTCATTAACTTCCTAGTTGCTACTATTTCTACATTTTTTTATCGGAAAACAGGTACGATTTATGTAGGTGCCTTTATTAATGCCTTACTTGTTACGTGGTACATTGTTGCTGGTCAGGCAGTTCAATACGCTGGACAAGAGGCATCCGTTACTGGCAGTGTGTTCGTATATATCGCAAGTGCATTAGTTATCATTTTGGCACTAGTGTTAAGAGGAAAGAAATCTACTTTGAGGAATAGCGAAAAAACGACAATCGCTAGTTAAAGCACTGAAAGGGGGCAATGATGCTTCCTTTTCTGATATGGATAAATAGGGGACAAAGAGAAGTATGAAAAAGAAATGAACTGGGACTATTATTTTCTCGTTTAGCAAATTCCAAAAGAAACGTATAAGCCTTCTAGTTGAGAGCATCGAGGTATGATTTTTATTTTATTTTTGGTTGGAGCATATTTTATAAAGCATGTATCTAGTAAAGGGGATTCAGCTGTTTAGTAATGGACGTTTCCACTCAGAAATAAAAAAGGAACAAGAATCAGGATTGTTAATGATTCATGTTCCTTTTTTTATGGTCATGCTCTATCTATCAGCATGTATGCTCTCTTTAATTCAATTTTCGTCCCTTCTTCGTAAAACACCATGCTGTCATCTAAGATCGCTTCTATTACTTATTAGAGGAGATGAGAAAGTATGCTTCTACGTTTTTATTAATTTTAGGTGGATTATTTATGGTTTTAAGGAAAAGGAAAGTTTTTAGTTGTTTCAGCCGCTTGGATCTTTCCTGTGTTCTTTTTGTTTGCGATTCAGGTGTGTTGATATTTGTTCAGCTAGTTTTTTACGGTTATAGCTTAGCTATTGTCCTACTGTCCTTGCCATTAATCGTTCATGTGAATCAGGACTGTTTTCGCAAAGATTGTGGTCTTTCGAATAGGAGTAAAACCCTTGGCTTGTATGACATCGTGCTCTTTTCTTAAGGCTCTTTCCGTATACATTGTGGCTAAATCACCTGATTTTTGATTAAATCGCCCATTTCATTGTTATTTCCATCAAAAACAGACGAAATGATGCCCGAAACAAAGCTGTATCAACGTTTATAGAGTAGTGCGAAAAGCAACAAACTTTGCGAAAACAGCCTTTCTAAAAAATAACATTTGGAATACTGCATATAAAGTAAAAAATAACTCAAAAAACCTTACCTCCAGTTTTTTCTTTGTGCTAGGAGCAACAATATTCACAAAAAAAGCCTAAATAATAGAAGGACGTATACTGCCCATGTAAAAGTATCTACATATAGTAAAAAAAGAAGAAGTCTATAGAGGTAATCAAGCCTCGTTTCAAATGAAAATTAGGCTTGATTTTATCTTCAATATATATTTTTATGCAACAAGTTTTAGTCCAATAGCTGCACTTAAAATCATTGCAATAAAAACGATCCTCTTCCAATCTTTAGGTTCACCGTATAAAATCATTCCCAATATTGCTCCACCAGAGGCACCAATTCCAGTCCAAATTGCATAAGCGGTCCCCATAGGAAGTGTTTCCATTGCGTAAGCAAGAAATATAAAACTTAATCCAAACCCAAGAAGTAACAAAACTAAGGATTGCCACTTTTGGTCTATATGCAATTTATTTATCATAGTAACACCAAACATTTCAAAGAGACCTGCTAAGATTAAAGAAATCCATGCCATTAGGATTCATCACCTTCCTGAACTTTATCCTTTGTCACTAATTTCAAGCCAATTACTCCTGCTAGTAAAAGTAAAATCAAAAGGATTTTTTCCGTTTTAAATGGTTCACCAAAGAATACTATCTCACTAAAGACAGTTCCGACTGTACCTAATCCCACAAAAACAGCATATACAGTTCCCACAGGAAGTTTTCTTCCCGCCATAATCATTACATAAAAGCTAATGATGATAGCAATAATAGTGCCAGTCCAAGTCCAAAAGTTATCAGCATGTTTTAAGCCATTGACCCAAAGAACTTCAAAGAAAGCAGCAACAAATATTTTAATCCAATCTAGATTCATTAAAAAAACACCTCCAATTTTATTTTCCAAAAGGCTGTTTTCGCAAAGATTGTGGCTTTTCGAATCAGAAGTAATCCCTTGACTTGTATGACATCGTGCTCTTTTCTTGATGAAAAATTCTTTCTAGATAAAGAGGGAGAAATCAATCGAATAAACCCTACTGCCTGTTTTTTCTTTGTGTCAAGAGCAACAATGTATACGAAAAAAACCTTCCAAAAACAAAAAAGCCAAGAAGATAACTGTAAAACAGTATCTCCCAGGCTTTTGTCCTTCCGTGACACAGCAAAGCTGTGAGTTTTCTCTCGGACCAGACCAACGTTACAGTTGCGGAACCCTAGAAAACTTTTCTCATATGCAATTATTTTAAATTATACCCACTATTATAAAAAAATCAACGACAAAACTCCCCGGAATTTTAAATTGCAGAAAATATAAATTATTGAACTTAAAGTAAACGGAGCATATGTTGAATTTTATATACTATATCAATTAGGGCGGAAGGCACTCGGATCCTGCGGGAATAGTGGAGCAGTGAGCCCCGTGGTCCGTGCCCTATCCTCAAAGAGGCTTACCGCCCACTTGATTCCAGGTGAATCATAGCTGGAAAATTTTTATAATATTTATTGACCGGTCTGGTCAACAGGAATTATAATAGAATTGACCACACTGGTCAATTCTATCCCTTAGAGAGGGGAGGTTAAGATTGTTTTGTTCAAATCGTTAAACATCGACCCAGAAAAAGAGGACCGGATAATTAATTCTGCGACAATGATTTTTGCACAAAATGGGTATCAGAATGCCTCTACCAATGCGATTGTGAAGGAAGCGAAAATTTCAAAAGGATTGTTATTTCATTATTTCAACAGTAAAAAAGAATTGTATCTTTCGTTGTATCAGAATGCCTCAGATTTTTTATCAGAAATGGTTATAGAACGTGTCGACTGGAATAATCAAGATATTTTCATTAGGTTACACCAAGTGTCTCTAATTAAACTTGAATTATTTAAGAAATATCCAGACCTAATCAGTTTTCTCCTCAGTGTATACAATGAGAAATCACCGGAAGTCAGCATGGAGATTAACAAAATAAAAGCGGATTTAATTTATAGTGGTTTTCAGCAGATGTTTGCTGATATTGATGTTACGAAATTTAAAGAAGGCATTGATGTTAAGAAGGCAATAGAAATTATTTATTGGACCTTCGAGGGATATGCAAACACTCAACAGCAAAAACTCAAATCACAATCAATAGATGAACTGGATCATGAAGAAATTGTAGCTGAAATAGACTCTTATATAGAAGTACTCAAGAATTCATTTTACAGATAGCTGGATGGATAGGTGAAAGGGAGGATGTAAGCAATGAGTGTGATTGAAATTAATCAATTAACGAAAATGTATGGTAGTTCACGGGGGATTTCTGATATCAGTTTCAATGTTGAAGAAGGAGAAATCTTTGGATTTATTGGACCGAACGGAGCAGGAAAATCAACCACTATTAGAACGCTATTGTCATTAATCTATCCGACCAGCGGGAGTGCGACAATATTTGGAAAGGATTGTATTAAGTTTGCTCCTGAAATTGCCAAGGAAGTGGGCTACCTACCCGCTGAGGTTTTCTATTATAACAATATGAAGGTAATGGATTTATTGAACTATTCTGCAAGCTTTTATAAGAAGGATTGCCGAAAGAGAATGAATGAACTAGCCGAAATCCTCGACCTGGACTTAACTAAGAAAATTGATGATTTGTCCCTCGGTAACAAAAAGAAAGTAGGCATTATTCAAGGATTACTACATGAACCCAAACTCATTATTTTGGATGAACCAACCAGTGGATTGGATCCGTTGATGCAACAAAAATTCTTTGACTTGCTTGAGAAGGAGAATAAGAAAGGAGCGACGATTTTGTTCTCCTCACATATTCTTAGTGAAGTGCAGCGACTTTGCGACCGGGTTGCCATTATTAAAGACGGAAAAATCGTTCAGGTCGAAAAGATTAGCACACTAAAAGAAAATAATCATAAGAAATTTAAGGTAGAACTGGCTGGTCCGCTAAACAATGATTATTTCGATCTGCCTGGTGTAAGTAAACTGGAGAACAAAGATCAGGTAGTCACCTTCCTGTTCAGAGGTGACATCAATACCATTATGAAGAAGATTGGTGAAACTCGAATTGCGAATTTATGGATCGAGGAACCCGATCTAGAAGAGATTTTCATGCATTATTATGAAAAGGAAGTGTGATCCTTTATGAATGTATTTATGTATGAGCTGAAGGCGATTCGCAAGTCTACTCTAATCTGGACAGGAGCCCTAGTCGTTTTAGTTGTATTCTTTATGTCCATGTTTCCGGCCATTACAAAGGAAATTGAGGAGTTTAAGAAATTATTAGCGGGCTTTCCGGAAGGGGTAAGAGCTGCGTTAGGGATTCAGATAGATACTATTGGTTCTGTTGTGGGGTTTTATTCGTATACTTTCGTGTATATCACCTTATGTGGAGCCATTCAAGCGATGAACTTAGGTATCTCGATTGGATCTAAAGAGGTTCGTGAGAAGACAGCAGATTTTCTATTTACAAAACCTATTGCTCGTCGAAAAATCCTTGGTTCTAAGCTATTGGCGTCGTTAACGTCATTGGTCTTTACGAATATTATTTTTATCACTGCCGCTACGATTATGGCAAATGCTATTAAGAACGAGGCCTATAGTACTGAAGTCTTCATGCTGATTTCCCTTTCACTATTTTATTTACAGCTTATTTTCCTTGCGCTCGGTATCATTGTCTCTGTTCTTTTTTCTAAAATCAAGTCTGTTGTATCTGTTTCACTGGGTATTGTGTTTATGTTTTTTGTGATTGGTATGGTAGCGGCAAGTGATGATGTTGGTCGTTATTTCACTCCTTTTAAGTATTTTGATAATGCCTATATTATGCAGAATTCTAGTTATGAATGGTCCTATATCATTACGGGGTTGGGAATAATGATCATTTCTTTAGTAGCTAGCTATATACTATATCTCAAAAAGGACATTCATACTGTATAGCATTTTTGGAAAAGGAGGGGCATGTTCATGAACATCTTTAGAAAAGAAATGAAGGCGCACCGTAAATCACTGATTATCTGGTGTATTGGGATGGTGGCTATGGTTGGTTCGGGTATGGCTAAATTCGGCAGTTTTTCTTCCAGCGGTCAATCGATGAATGATTTAATTTCACAGATGCCAAAATCCCTTCAAGCTTTGTCTGGTGTAGGCACTCTGGATGTTTCTACGGTAAGTGGGTATTATGGCGTTCTATTTATGTATCTTGTGTTGATGGCGTCCATTCATGCAACGATGCTTGGCGCGACAATTATTTCGAAAGAAGAGCGAGATCACACGACCGAATTTTTATTCGTGAAACCAGTAGCAAGAAAGAAAATCATTACCATCAAATTCCTCGCAGCTTTAACGAATGTAGTGATTTTGACGATAATTACTTGGGTTTCAAGTATCTTCATTGTTGGAAATTACAGTGACGGGGAATCCATTGTAGGCAATATCGCAATCACGATGGCGGGGATGTTGATTTTACAATTATTATTTCTCGCAATTGGAACCTCGGTTGCGGCCGTGTCGAAGAAGCCGCACAAAGCTACCGCGTTAGCGACGACGGTATTGCTAATAACGTTTATCGTTTCGATCGCCATTGATTTAAGTGAAAAAATCGAATTCTTAAGATTTATTACTCCGTTTAAATATTTTGAAGCAAAGAATATTATGTATGGTGGTGGATTTGAAGCCATCTTTATTTTCTTATCGATTAGTCTCATCATTCTCCTATCAGTCGTAACATTTGTTTTCTATAATAAGCGAGATTTAAAGGTATAGACAAGGTCAGGCGCATCCTTCAAATGGATGTGCCTTTTACTGTAAAATAGCAAGTTTAGTCGTAATTACAAGGATCAGCTAGGTTCAATTGACAAGTAATTCAGAATCATATTCATTAGCAGGCGGATACACTAAAACAGAAAGGAGGTAACAGGGATGAACAGGTTACAAGCCGTTTATTAATAGAATATTAATGAACTATATATTCGGTAAAAAATATTTAGAATTGCATGCACAGCCGATTCATAGTGACTTCTGGCGTTTTATTGATGTGACGAACAAACCCTTGAACAGCTTTACGTATTTTTTGAACAGAATCAAAGAATACATTGTTGATGACAGATGACTTTAACCAACCCCAAAGTTCTTCAATCATATTAAGGTTTGGGCTATAAGGCGGAAGGTAGACCAAAGTAAGAAGGTTCTTATGTTGTTCTAAAAACGGTTGGATACGTTTTGCATGATGAATTCTCGCGTTATCTAAAATCATGACAATCTTTTCTCCATTATATTTATCGATCACTTTTTCGAGAAAGGACAGGAATTCCTTGGCCGTATAGCGCTCTTCCTGGATACAGAATACCTCTCCTGTCTCGTAATCCAACGTACCAATTAACTTTGCACCCCAATGTTTTCCATAGGTCGGAATGATCTTTTGTTGACCTTTGGCAAACCAAGTTCGTGATAAAGCTTGATAGTCTCGAATCATGGGTTCATCCTCAAATAAGATGTGGTCTATTTCCCCATCTAGGAGTTTTTTTTAAGCTGTTTAAACTCTTCTTTGAACGCTTCTTGTTTGACAGGATCAGCTTTAGCCAGTGTATACGTTGGTTTGGTGAAGCTCAGATTGAGACGGTAGAGCAATGCCCGCACGCCACGATCTGAGTAGGAAATGTTAAATTCCTGCTTGATCCATTTGTTTATGATAGGAGCCGTCCAATTCCTTTCCACTGGAAAACCTACATCAACGGGCGTTTGGTTCACAATCGTTTGATAGACTTTTTCCTCCTGATCGGGAGTGAGTTTCCGATTTCGACCCGTGGGAAGATCTCTTTGGAGTCCATCCAGTCCACCCTCACGATACGCCTTACTATAATTGTAGAGTGTGGAAATCCTTCGTCCAACTACTTCCGCTATGTTTGGATAGGATTCCCCACGTAGAACCATCAAAATCGTTTGATAGCGCTCGAGCATTCGTAGATCTTTGTTTCCTTTGATGGCTGCTTTTATTTCTTGAGCTGCTTGATCTTTTTCACTTGGATGTACGCCTACACGTTTGCTCATATGTCCGGTCCCCATTCAATAAATGTTACTTTCTATTATACAGGATGAATCTAGATCTATTGCAATCTATTGGATTTTATTCCATATATTAAATACCCAATATATAGTAAGAAATCATGAGCTACATAATATCTATTTAGATGAGGATGGTCATGTGATCTTGCTTGCCTTTACGAAGAAAAATGGTTATTATCGTCACCCCATTTTAATTCATTTCTATTAAATAGAGGAAAAAGGAAATTCAAACCTATTTCCCTATGGATGAAGAGGATTGCATCTTTAAATGTGACTATGCGATAGGAAGGACGCGTAATCTGTTTTTAGTTGGCTCTTTTTATATGAAATAGGTTTTGATGCTGATTTTGGCGTAAAAAAGCACCCTCCCTACAAGGGCTAATCCGTTTTTTGAAAAGTAGACAGAATTCTTTTTTTGTAGATTTCTTGTTTTTTACCTGCACTTTCATAACAATACCTATTTCCGCTATATGCATTTCGGTGGCATCTAGCGGAAGTGGTTGTTAACTTGTGTCTCTTACAGGTACGAAGATCATCTTAGTTTCTACCAAATCATCGTTGACTGAATGGATTAAGATTAAACCGCTAGACCCCATTTTTATCTTTTGCGGTGTCTGTGAGGGACATGGGGGGTTCGTATACCTTGTTACTATTTCATCTAATTTTAGATTCAATCCTTCATTTTGTTGTTAATATTCATCAAAAATAGACGAAGAGATACCCGAAGCAAAGCTATCTCACCGTTTATAGACGGGTTCGAAAAGTCACATTCTTGGCGAAAACAGTTTTTTTGTTTGTAGAAATAATGGTATCAGATTGAGAGTTGAGACATCGTTGAGTAGCTTTATCTCACTACATTGTTTATGTAATGAATTTAAGAATGAGTCTAAGATCTTTAGATAATCGGAACAGTTAGGGTTATTGTTGAGGTTGGAATTCAAGAAAATGTTCATTCCAGTATCTAGTTATTCCTAATAACTAACAGAAAGTATTTTTGGCGAATCCGGCTATTTGTTCAGTTTAAGAATGTTTTTTGAGTTTTTTATCATACCTATTAATCCAAGGCCTTTTTTCGCATCTTTTGTTAATTTCTCATCAGCGATTTTAATGATTTTTTCATCCGCATTTAAATAATTCCCTGAATTAAATAATGGTTGTGGATCATATTCTATTGCAAGTTGAATAGCTTTGGTTTCATCTTCTCCAACAATATGGTTTGAAAGATATAAAGCCATATCTATACCTGCAGATACTCCTGCGGCTGTGATATATTTTCCTTGTTCAACTACCCTTTCTCTTTTTGGAGTCGCTCCAAAATCTTTTAGTAGATTGATAGGTTTCCAGTGCGATGTTGCGTTTAACCCAGAGAGAAGACCTGCCGAAGCAAGTATTAATGAGCCTGAACAAACAGATGTGGTCCATGTTGTTGTTTTATTTACTTCCATTATCCAGTTTAATACTTTTTCATTTTTCATTTCATTCATAAAACTTATGGTGGATCCTGGGATGATCAAGATGTCTGCTTCAACCATATCATCGATACTATATTTCACGTTAATATCAATAAAACCAGAATCAGCTTTTATATTACCTGCTTTTTCAGCAACAAAGAACACTTCAGTACCTGTAATATTTCTTAAAACCTCATAAGGTCCAATAGCATCAAGCACAGTTAACCCATTATACAAATATATAATTACTTTCATATTTTCCTCCTACTAATATTTATTCATATTTTAGTTACTTGCTTCTATTTTTTTGAAGGTCTTAAATTATTGTGAACTTTTCGTTTACCTAATTTAATATTAGCACAATTATCCATTCATTTAGGAGAGATAATTCACATGAAGTATCCCATATGCTAAAGAGGCGTTATTAAATAAATGTCCCTGCGTGCTGAAAATATTAAGTGTTGAGAGCTCGCGGAAGTTCACGGTCAGTTTGCTTACAGTTCTACTGTCTTGAGATGTTTTATTAGGTCGAGGTATTTATTCGTAAAGTCATTAAACCGCCGTAACAGACTTTTGACGGTTATTCATATTTGGGGTAGACATCTAAAATTCACACAAACTGTGCTTCAAAACACGGCCCTGTCCAGTCGGGTTCATGATGTGATCTCCGGCTTTCCTACGAAAAACTTTATCAACTACGTCGGTGAGGTTTTTCCATATGAATAAAGAGGATAGAAAGGAGAAGAATAAAAAAGGATGTGATATAGTAAACACATATCAGAAAAACGTAATTTTTTCCGTGTGCATACAACCAAAAGCTGTAAAATAGGAGTGAATGAAGTGAACTCACTACAAAAGCAAATTGTTGCAGAAATGATGGTTCAGCCAGAAATCAATCCACAAGTAGAGATTCGAAAAAGTATAGATTTTCTGAAAGCCTATTTAAAGAAACATCTTTTTTTGAAAGGCTTTGTTCTCGGAATTTCAGGGGGGCAGGATTCTACATTAACGGGGAAACTTGCGCAAATGGCCGTCGATGAAATGAATCAAGAAAATTCAACTGATAAATATTCTTTTTATCCAGTTCGACTTCCGTATGGTACTCAAACGGATGAAGCGGATGCACAAGCAGCCATCAAATTTATGAATGCTTCCGAATTGATCACGGTCAATGTTCAACCAGCTGTCGATTCGAGCGTTTCATCGTTGGCTGAATCAGGGATTGAGATATCTGATTTTGTTAAAGGGAATGAAAAAGCTCGTGAGCGAATGAAGGTTCAATTTAGTATTGCCTCAATGAAGAACTGTGTGGTGCTAGGTACTGACCATTCGGCCGAAGCGGTAACAGGATTTTATACGAAATTTGGTGATGGAGGAGCCGACTTGGTGCCGATTTTCCGTTTAAATAAGCGGCAGGGAAGGTTGGTGTTAAAAGAACTTGGCGCACCAGAACATCTTTACTTGAAAAAACCAACAGCGGATCTAGAAGATAACCGTCCAGGCTTGCCAGACGAAGCGGCACTGGGTGTCACCTATGATGAAATCGATGATTACTTAGAAGGCAAAGAAGTTTCTGAAAAAGTCCAACAAGTTATAGAAGGACATTATCTTAAGACCCAGCACAAACGTCATCTGCCCATTACAATCTTCGATGACTTTTGGAAATAAGGAAAGCGGAGCTGGCAAACGTCTAATATGATATTGGCAACTGAAAAGAGCGGAAGTAGATTAAATAATCTGCTTGCGTTCTTTTCTGCTTTATTCAAAGTTAAGAACCTGCGCCTTTTTTAAGTGGTTTTCTTCTCAGGCTGTTTTCGCAAGGCTCTTTGTATGAAAAAAGGAATATTTAGGTATCGTCAAATTAGTAAGTTTACCTTAAACATATCGGGTTTATACCATTATTGGGGTTGAAATTACTTTTTTTCATGATAGGTGGTGGCGGCGTGACGTGAGCGCTGCCATCGAGTTTTTCGTATACATTGTGGCTATTTTATCTGATTTTTAATTAAATTGCCCATTTCACTGATGATTTCCATCAAAAATAGACGAAATGATGCCTGAAACAAAGCTATATCAACGTTTATAGACTGATTCGAATAGGAGTGAAACCCTTTGCTGGTAAGAATTTGTGCACTTTTCCTAACAAGAAATTTTTCATTTTCAAACAGAAAATAGAAAATCAAAAGAAAAAACCTTACTACCTGTTGTTTCTTTTGCCAAGAGCAACAGATTATACGAAAAGAGCCTATTTAAAAAATGCACCAGCTAGCATATGATCTTCGTAAGCTGATTTCATGTTGTTTTCTTGATATTTACAACGAGATAGTAATTCTAGCAATTCTTTTGGAAGAGGCTCCAGAAATTATCCTCATAAGTCGACCATTACCCTCTTTATGAGGATAATCAATTCGTTAATATCCATCAATAGTTTGTACAAACATTGCACTTTCTCACGTGAGACTGTATACAATGGTCTCGCATTTTAATATAGTTAGAGTATGGATAATTTTGAATTTTCAATGGATTATTAGTAGATAGACAATTAAATAGTATCTATAGTTGCGGGAGGAGAATTTTGATGAGAGATATTCAACATGCCAAGCTTAAAGAAGTGATAGATAATATTGAGAAGGTCATGATTGGAAAGAGAGAGGTAGCTGAGTTAAGTATTGTAGCGTTATTGTCTGGTGGGCATGTGTTGTTGGAGGATGTACCAGGAGTGGGAAAAACGATGATGGTCCGCTCATTAGCGAAGTCTGTTGGGGCTGCATTTAAACGGATACAGTTTACGCCTGACTTACTTCCATCAGATGTGATAGGGGTGTCGATTTATAATCCGAAGGAACTTGAATTTGAATTCCGCCCTGGTCCGATTATGGGAAATATTATACTGGCAGATGAAATTAATCGGACGTCGCCAAAGACCCAATCTGCTTTATTAGAAGGAATGGAAGAAAAGAATGTAACGATTGATGGGGTAACAAGACCACTAGGTACTCCGTTCTTCGTAATGGCCACTCAAAATCCGATTGAGTATGAGGGGACGTACCCACTTCCAGAAGCGCAACTTGATCGTTTTTTATTAAAGATGAAAATGGGGTATCCAAGTATTCAAGAAGAAATGGATGTTTTGGACCGCGCGCAAAGATCTCAACCAATTGATCATTTGACTCCGGTGATGACATTGGAGGAATTAATGGATCTTCAAGAGCAGGTAAAGGAGATTCATGTGGATACGACGATAAAAAAATACATAGTCGAGATTGCTACGAGATCACGACAGCATGCAAGTGTGTACTTAGGCGCAAGCCCGCGTGGTTCCATCGCCTTGATGAAAGCTTGTCAGGCCTATGCACTCTTATATGGTAGATCCTATGTCATTCCGGATGATGTGCAATTTTTAGCGCCATTTGTGTTCTCTCATCGAATCATTTTGAAATCTGAGGCCCGCTATGAAGGTATTACTGCGGAGGAAATTATTGATCGAATTATCGCCCGCATTCCTGTTCCCATTCAAAAGGTTGTGAGGTAAATGAGACAAAAACTTCAATGGGTAAAAGTAGTTGGGAAGATTTTGCTACTGCTTCTCCTTTTGGGAGTTACGTTTTCGTACGCAATGTTTCAAGGAGGATTTGTTAGCTGGTTTCTCTTTTATAGTTTTCTTCCTTTTTCTTTCTATGCGCTATTGTTGTTTTTTTACCCGTTAGCAGAAATGGAAGTAGAACGAAACCTAAAGACAAAGGCTTTGAAAGCAGGGGATTCTCTAACTATTACGATTACCATAAGAAGACGATTTCCTTTTCCGTTATTTTATTTATTAGTAGAAGATTTGGTTACGCCGACAATCTTTCGCTATTCTCCCTATGATGTAGCAAAAAGTATTGTTTATCCTGGGTTTCAACGAGAGATCCAACTAGAATACACCGTCGATCAACTTCCCCGAGGAGAGCATGTTTTTTCAGGTATACGAATAGGTACAGGAGATATTTTTGGACTATTTACGAAAGAACGTCTAATCCTGCTAGACGAGGAGGTGCTCGTGTATCCTTCCTATGTCGAGGTGATTTATCGCCCTCTAGAAAATCAGTTTGATCAAGGGTTGGCATCTTCAAATATTAAAATCCAAAAAGACACGACGATGGCAACGGGTATTCGTGAATATCAATCGGGAGATCGTTTTTCGTGGATACACTGGAAGTCATTTGCCCGTACGAATACATTAAAAACGAAAGAGTTTGAAGAACGACAGTCTCATGATGTGTTAGTGTTGTTAGACCGTACGCCTGCTCCGGCTTTTGATGATCTTGTAACTTTTACAGCATCGGTCATCCGAGCTGTCTTGAAAAAGGGAGCGCAGACGGGGTTGTTGTCATTTGGGGAAAATTATTATTCCTCACCGATTCGAGATGGACAAGAGCAAATGCAACAATTGTTTTACCATTTAGCGAAGGTGCAAGATGATAGCCCTTCTTCATTAGCGAAAATTTTAGAAGGAGCAGGAATTAATTATCAGCAGTCAGCAACGATGCTGATGGTCACTTCAACTTTGGCGAAAGAAACCATTTATGCTCTTCAACACTATGCTAAAAATAATCCTTCGGTTGTCATCTTTTTAGTGAAGAAAAAAGACGAGAAGCTCAGCTTGAATGAACAAAGTATGCAGGCGTTAGCTGCTTCTCGAGGGATAGTTGTCAAGGTTTGTCGTGAAGGGCAATTTCAATCTGCCTTTTCGGAGGTGAAACGAGCATGAGTGAATATGTACAGAAAAATTGGCAACGAGCCACTTTCTTTCTTATGGGCTTCATCTTACTTTGGGAGTGGCTACGTCCTCTAGAGGTAGTAACAGACACGGGGGATATCAATTACTTTTTGTTTTTTATTTTTATGTCTCTTTGTTTAGCTTATTATCAAGCAAGTGTATGGCTATCTCTCGCCCTGAAAACACTAGTAGTGTTGTATAGCATTCATGCACTCTACTATTCCGTGCCCCTTCTAAGCTTTGAATGGGTCGGTCTGTTGCTAGGCGATGTCTTTGCGGGTGTTGGCTGGATTTTTCAGCAGGAATGGACACAATTAACCAATCCACTCCGCACGCTATTGTTTTTTATCTTACTTTGGCTAATGACGTATTTGGTAAACTACTGGCTCGATATTAAAAGAAGTATGTTTCTCTTTTTTGTAGTGACGATCATCTATATTGCGATTCTAGATACCTTCACAGTCTATGATGCGAAGTTCTCTATTATCCGTACAGTCATTCTCGGCTTTATCTTGCTCGGGTTATTGGCATTAGAGAAGCTATCCTCTAAGGAAAACTTCCGAAATGCTGGCCGTGTTTTTCAGCGATGGGTCATCCCATTATTGCTTATGGTATCACTAACCTCGCTATTTGCTTATATCGCTCCGAAAGCTCAGCAGCCGAAATGGCCAGATCCTGTTCCATATATTACAAGTTTAAATCCAGATAGCGGGGTAGGACCTGGAGGAGTCAGCAAAATTGGGTATGGTGAAAATGACTCGGTTCTAGGGGGACCATTTATAGGGGATGATACCCTCATTTATCAAACTGAAGTAAAAAATGGGCATTATTGGAAGATAGAAACGAAAAGTGTCTATACCGGAAAAGGTTGGATTGTGGAAAATGGCGAAGATTCCACCTCTTTTGAACAAGAACAGTCAATCCCCTATTTGTTTCATGATCCGACAAAAGAAGAAGTGAAGGAAAATGTAAAAGCCATTTCGAATTTTTACGCTCATGTCGCGTACCCCTACGGACTAGAAAAGGTCACTTTTGGCACTAGAGAAGATTTACAGATGACATATAACATATTAACAGAAAAAATACGTCCGACGAAAAACGATAAAAATGTCATAATCAAGGAATATTCGGTCACTTACCGTGAGCCAGCTTATATAATTGATGACATGAAGAAGATGGAGGGTGCCGAAGAGTTAAAAGAGTCGAAACTATACCAACTTTACACTCAGCTTCCACCAGAGTTGCCAGAGAGAGTAAGTTTACTAGCAGAAGAAATTACGAGTAATGAAACCAACTGGTATGACAAGGCTAGAGCTGTTGAGGGGTATTTTCGCCGAAATGGCTTTGTGTATGATCAAGAAGATGTGTTAATTCCGGGTCCGGAAGATGACTATGTCGACCAGTTTCTATTTGATTCCATGCGAGGCTATTGTGATAACTATTCTACATCGATGGTGGTTCTTCTTCGGTCTGTTGGTGTTCCAGCCCGATGGGTGAAGGGATTTACAGATGGTGAGTTTGTGAAATCATTAGAAAATAGCTATAAACAATATGATGTAACCAATAATAATGCTCATTCATGGGTGGAAGTTTATTTCCCTGAAGCAGGTTGGGTTCCATTTGAACCGACCGTAGGCTTTAGTAATTCCGTGAACTATCGGCAAACGTTAGACGAACCGACCGATGAAAATCCCAACGAAGAAGTAGTGGCACCGGTAGAAAAAACTGAAACACCGGATCAAGATTTAATGCCGGATGAACTAAGTGATGGTTCTTCTCCTGAGAGTGAATCGACGGGGACGAAAGTGAAAAACTATTTCATAAATCATTGGTTTAAACTTCTCTCCGGGACAACGGTCCTCGTAGGACTTCTATTATTCTTGTATATTCGCCGAGCGAAGTGGCTACCTTATGTTTTAATGATTCGTTATGGAAATAAGAAGCAAGATAAAAATTTTATGAAAGCTTATGTAGCTTTGTTGCGCCAACTTGAGCGTTACGGATTAAAAAAGGAAGATGACCAAACGCTACGCTCATATGCCCATTATATCGACTCTTTCTTCGGTACAAGGGAAATGACCTCGTTGACAAGAGTCTATGAAAAAAGGTTGTATGGTGCAAGCAAAGAGGGCGATTGGAATGAATTAAAGGAATTGTGGGAAAATTTAATTAAAAAAACAGCGGGTTGACCTATGATGCTACAAGGTTTAAAATGAGGAAAATTATTAAAGAACTTGCCCTTCGTATATCCTCGATAATAAGGATCGAGAGTCTCTACCGGACCGCCGTAAATGGTCTGACTATGAAGGCAGTATTCTTGTAGCTTCTTAAGAGTGAACTAGAATTCTGCCTTTATTTATTAAAGGTGGATTCTAGTTTTTTTTATTGGGAAAGAGAGTGTGATTTTTTGGAGCTAGATAAGTGTTTAGCTCAAGGACTATCGGCTCGAGGTCAAAAGGCAAGACCTGTCATAAGGCAAAGTGCGCCCTGTGCCTTATATTGGTCGCATGAAAACGAATAAACTAATGAGGTGATCTTGTGGTAGGAAAAACGGAACTGCAGCAGCAAGAAATGATTGTTGTATTGGATTTTGGTAGTCAATATAATCAATTAATAACGAGAAGAATTCGTGAATTTGGCGTCTATAGTGAGTTGCACCCACATACGATTACAGCGGATGAAATTAAACGCATGAATCCGGCTGGAATAATTTTTTCTGGAGGACCGAACTCTGTTTATGGGGAAAGTGCTTTCTCGTGTGATGAAGAGATTTTTGAGCTCGGCATTCCAATCATGGGGATTTGCTACGGCATGCAGTTGATGACGAAGCATTTTGGTGGAAAAGTGGAGAGAGCGACACACCGTGAATACGGAAAAGCGACCATGAAGGTGGAGAATATGTCATCCTTGCTTAAAGGGTTGCCAGCTGAACAGGTTGTCTGGATGAGTCATGGTGATTTGGTTGTTGAAGCACCAGCAGGTTTTACGGTAAATGGAACGAATGCATCTTGCCCGATTGCCTCAATGAGTGATGAAAGTCGCAAGCTATATGCTGTTCAGTTTCACCCAGAAGTTCGTCACTCGGTTCATGGAAATGAAGTGATTAAAAACTTTGTGTTTGAAGTGTGTGAATGCAAAGGAGATTGGTCAATGGAGAACTTTATCGACGTAGAGATGGACAAAATTCGTTCGTTAGTTGGCGATAAAAAAGTACTATGCGCATTAAGTGGCGGTGTTGACTCATCGGTTGTCGCGGTGTTAATTCATAAAGCGATTGGCAATCAGTTAACTTGTATTTTTGTGGATCATGGATTACTTCGTAAAGGTGAAGCAGATGCAGTGATGAAGACTTTTACTGAGGGTTTTCATATGAATGTCATCAAGGTAGATGCGAAGGATCGTTTTATGACGAAGTTAGAAGGTGTATCAGATCCTGAGCAAAAAAGAAAAATTATTGGAAATGAATTTATTTATGTATTTGATGATGAATCGACTAAATTAGAGGGAATTGAATTTTTAGCACAAGGAACATTATATACCGATATTATTGAGAGTGGAACAGCCACGGCTCAAACGATAAAATCTCATCATAATGTCGGCGGATTACCTGAAGATATGGCATTTCAACTCATTGAACCTCTGAATACATTATTTAAAGATGAGGTTCGAGCTTTGGGAAGTGAGCTGGGTATTCCAGATGAGATTGTTTGGCGTCAACCATTCCCGGGTCCTGGATTAGGCATCCGTGTTCTTGGAGCCATTTCCGAAGAAAAACTTGAGATTGTTCGAGAGTCGGATGCGATTTTACGTGAAGAAATTAAAAAAGCGGGATTGGATCGTGATATATGGCAATATTTTACCGTGCTTCCGGATATTCGCAGTGTTGGAGTAATGGGAGACGCTCGCACATATGATTATACAATTGGAATTCGTGCGGTTACTTCAATCGATGGGATGACATCCGATTGGGCGAGAGTACCTTGGGATGTGCTGGAGGTCATTTCGACACGAATCGTGAATGAAGTGGACCATATTAACCGCGTTGTGTATGATATTACGAGTAAGCCACCAGCGACGATTGAGTGGGAATGATACACGAACATTTATTGATAAAAAAATAAAAACGTTCGCTTTTTAACTTGACGACCATATGTTATATTGCTAAAATAATAAATGGGATTACAAATTAAACAGAGATTACGTCGTATAATGTCGGGAATAAGGCCCGAAAGTTTCTACCGAGCTACCGTAAATGGCTTGACTACGAGGTAATAGAACCACTAGTGATAAAATAAGTATGATGACAATCTATCATTCTCTTTTTCTAGTGTTCTATTCACCTAAAGTCAACGCCTTGAGCCGGACGGTTCAAGGCGTTTTTTCTATGCGTATTGGGGATAGAGAAAGCGTCAGAAATGTATTAAGACGTTAAATGGGGGAATAGAATAATGAAGAAATTTTTTCGATTTGACGAACTTGGCACCAATTTTAGCCGGGAATTTATCGGGGGATTAACGACTTTCTTGTCGATGGCGTACATTCTTGTGGTCAATCCGATGACTTTATCATTACAAGCCATTCCGGATCTTCCAGATTCAATGAGAATGGACTATGGTGCTGTATTTGTGGCTACCGCATTAGCTGCAGCTATTGGGTCGTTAATTATGGGACTGTTAGCGAAATACCCGATTGCGCTTGCGCCGGGAATGGGACTCAATGCTTTCTTTGCTTTTTCAGTCATCTTAACTATGGGAATTACTTGGCAATCTGCTTTAACAGGTGTGCTGATTTCAGGACTTATTTTTATTCTTTTAACGGTTTCAGGGATTCGAGAAAAAATTATTAACGCGATTCCGTCGGAGTTGAAATATGCTGTTGGTGCGGGTATCGGTTTGTTTATTACGTTTATTGGGTTTCAAAATGCAGGAATTATCGTGAACAATGATGCGGTTTTAGTCGGTTTAGGAGATTTGACAAATAGTGCAACACTGCTAGCGATATTCGGAATCATTATTACAGTCATTCTAGTTACCCGCGGCGTAAAAGGTGGGATATTCTTTGGGTTAGTCGCCACTGCTGTTGTAGGCATGATCTTTGGGGTTGTCGGCAAACCGGATGCGATTGTTGGCGCAGTACCAAGTTTGGAGCCAACTTTTGGAGCAGCACTTGAGCCACTCTTCAATGATCCAGCTAGTTTATTTACACTCCAAATGCTAGTCGTCGTTTTAACTTTTTTATTCGTTGATTTCTTTGATACAGCAGGAACATTAGTCGCAGTAGCGAATCAGGCCAATTTATTAAAAGACAATAAACTACCACGAGCGGGGAAAGCGTTGTTTGCCGATTCAAGTGCAACGGTTGTTGGGGCGATCTTAGGAACCTCAACAACGACCTCGTATATTGAATCATCCGCGGGAGTAGCGGCGGGTGCTCGGTCGGGGTTTGCCTCGGTCGTTACAGCAGGATTCTTCTTATTATCATTATTCTTCTTTCCTTTATTAGCTGTGATTACTCCTCATGTTACCGCTCCTGCTTTGATTATCGTTGGTGTCTTGATGGTATCCTCGCTAGGGAAGATTGATTGGAATAAATTCGAAATTGCAGTACCGGCGTTTTTAACTATTATTGCGATGCCGTTAACTTATAGCATTGCAACAGGAATTGCAATTGGTTTTATTTTTTATCCGATCACGATGCTAATGAAGGGGCGAATCAAAGAGATTCATCCGATTATGTATGGAATGTTTGTTATTTTTGTTCTCTATTTCATTTTCTTGGTATAAGGATTTTTTCGAATACATTGTTGCTAACTAGTCTAATTTTAGATGAAATCCTCCATTCTAATGTTGATTTCATCTAAAATTGAAGAAAAGATGCCCCGAAGCAAAGTTATATCACCGTTAACAGACTGGTTCGAAAAGAAATGAACTTTGCTGAAATAGCCTAGTATAAACATTCGCCTCTCAGTTAATTAGAGGTGTTTTTTTTTTTGTTTTTTTAGTACAATTAAGGTACAAATTTCGACAAAAGCGACTTAGGGAGTGGGGGTGAAACAGAATGGCAAACTTTAAAGTAAAAAAAGTACTAAATAACAATGTCCTTATCGGTGTACATCCTGAGCACGAAGAAGTGGTGTTGATTGGTAAAGGAATTGGGTTTCATCAGAAGGTCGGTAATAATATCGAGGGACAAACGGTTGAAAAAACGTTTGTATTGAAAAATGAGAAAGAGCAGGAACAATATAAAAAACTGCTTCCTTATTTAGATGATGAAACACTCCATATCATTATTTCGGCAATCGAGTTAATCCGCGAACGTACAAATACATTTCTAAACGAGCATATTCACGTCGCACTTACCGATCATATTTTATTCGCTATTCATCGATTAATGAGAGGGCTTTCGATTCGGAATCCATTTTTAATGGAAACAAAAGTATTATACCCATTTGAATATGAGGTAGCCAAAGAAGTTGTTGAACTCATAAATGAAAACGCTTCGATAGAACTACCAGAAGGGGAAATAGGGTTTATTGCTCTTCATATCCACAGTGCGATGGTAAACAGACAGTTATCTGAAGTGAACCAACATTCTCAGCTTGTTACCTTACTTATCGGGATGATTGAAGATCAGTTTGACATTAAGTTAGATAAAGAAAGTGTCGACTATATGCGACTGGTTCGCCATCTTCGTTATACGATTGAGCGGGTTGTTCGTGGTGAACGAGTAGAGGAACCAGAAAAAATTGCAAACCTATTGAAACAAGAATACCCTGTATGTTATAATTTATCATGGAAGCTGATCAAGATGATGCAGCAAACGCTGAAAAAAAGTGTGTACGATGCTGAAGCGGTTTATCTAACCATGCATCTGCAGCGAATACAAAAGAAAAATAAATAGCTCTTATTATCTTTGCGTGTTACTGATTCGATCAGGCATGAGTAAAGTAGATTATGATTTTGGTTTAATGGGGTATGCTACCCATAAAGCCATTTCTACATCTTCTTTTCTCATGCCTTTTTTGCGTACCTGTATCGATTATGACTTCTACTTACTTTAAAAAAGGGAGGAAACTCACATGTTTAAAAAAGCTTTTGGTGTATTACAAAAAGTTGGTAAAGCCCTCATGCTTCCGGTAGCAATCTTGCCAGCAGCTGGTATTCTATTGGCATTAGGTGCTGCTATTCAAAACCCAACCCTTACCGAAATGGCTCCATTTTTAGAAACAGATTGGATTGTGAAGGTATCAAGTGTTATGGAAAATGCCGGTGGAATTATTTTTGGTAACTTAGCTTTACTATTCGCAGTCGGGGTAGCTATTGGTCTCGCAGGTGGAGAAGGGGTAGCTGGTTTAGCAGCAATCGTTGGTTTCTTGATTATGAACGTCACGATGGGAACATCCTTTGGTATTACAGCAGAGCAGGTAGCAAATGACCCTGCTTATGCAAATGTTCTTGGGATTCCAACCTTACAAACAGGTGTATTTGGCGGGATTATCGTCGGTATTCTTGCGGCATTTATGTACAATAAGTATTACAATATCGAATTACCTTCTTACTTAGGTTTCTTTGCTGGAAAACGCTTTGTGCCAATTGCTACGGCAGTATCTGCTGTTGCGTTAGGTCTTATCATGCTAATTATTTGGCCGCCAGTACAACATGGTTTGAATACATTCTCTAACTTTATGTTAGGTGAAAATAGAGTTTTTGCAGCCTTTGTGTTTGGTGTTATTGAACGTTCGTTGATTCCGTTTGGTCTTCATCATATCTTCTATGCGCCATTCTGGTTTGAGTTTGGTAGCTATACATCACTTGCGGGCGATGTGATTCGTGGTGACCAAGCGATCTTTATGAAACAAATTCAAGATGGAGTACAAGATTTAACAGCTGGTACATTTATGACAGGTAAATTCCCGTTCATGATGTTTGGTCTCCCAGCTGCAGCATTAGCGATTTATCATGAAGCACGCCCAGAGCGTAAAGTTTTGGTTGCTGGTATCATGGGTTCTGCAGCACTTACTTCTTTCTTGACAGGGATTACAGAGCCAATCGAATTTTCATTCTTATTCGTTGCGCCAGTATTATTCGGGATTCATACGATTTTTGCCGGTTTATCGTTTATGACGATGCATCTTTTAGATGTTAAGATCGGAATGACCTTCTCAGGTGGTTTGATTGACTATATTCTATTTGGATTAATTAATCCGCAAACAAACGCATGGATCGTTATTCCGGTTGGTCTAGTGTTTGCGGTAATTTACTACTTTGGTTTCCGTTTTGCAATTCGTAAATTCAACCTAATGACACCAGGTCGTGAGGATGAAGAAATTGAAGAGGGTCCAGCGGTAGAAGCGTCAGATTTAGCGTATGAAGTCTTAGAAGCGTTAGGTGGACAAGAGAATATTGCTCACTTAGATGCATGTATCACTCGTCTTCGTGTGTCAGTGAATGAGCCAAAAGAAGTGAATAAAGATCGTCTGAAAAAATTAGGAGCTTCTGGCGTACTGGAAATTGGAGAAAGCATTCAAGCAATTTTCGGACCGAAGTCGGATACGCTTAAATCACAAATGCAAGATGTGATGAGAGGGAAAAGACCTCGTCCAACTAAAACAAACCCAGACGTAGAAGTGCAACAACAAATTGAAGAAGTGAACCCAGATGTTCTTCAAAATGACGAAGCATTGAAAAACGAAAAAATCATTTCTCCAATTAAAGGGGAATTAAAACCAATCACTGAAGTTCCAGATCAAGTGTTCTCAGGAAAAATGATGGGCGACGGTTTCGCTATTCTTCCGACAGAAGGTATGATCGTTTCTCCGGTTAACGGAAAAATCGTCAATGTCTTCCCAACAAAGCATGCGATTGGAATCGAATCAGATGCAGGTCGTGAAATTCTCATTCACGTAGGAATTGATACGGTGAAACTTCAAGGAAAAGGCTTTGAATCCTTAATTCAAGAAGGGGACATTGTTGAAGCGGGTCAACCATTATTGAAAGTAGATCTTGGTTTTATTAAAGAAAATGCTCCTTCAATCATTACACCAATCGTTTTCACGAATTTAAGAGAAGGCGAACAAGTTGTCATTGAAAAAGAAGGTAAAGTAGAACTGAAACAAGAAAATATCATTAGCATCCGCTAATAGACCGAAAAAGCTCACCTGAAAACGGTGAGCTTTTTTATGTTTGGCTCGATTAGTAACATGGAAGAACATTTGAAAATATGAAGGGTGGGTTGAGACTTTACGTTAGGTTGTTTTCGCAAAGGTTGTGGCTTATCTCACCAGTCTATAAACGTTGAAATAGCTTTGTTTCGGGCATCATTTCGTCTATTTTTAATGGGAATCAAAAGTGAAATGGGCGATTTAATCTAAAATTAGATGAAATAGCCACAATGTATACGAAACCCCCATGTCCTGTCAGACACCGCAATTGATGAAAATGAGGGTAAGCGGTTTAATGTTGCATGGAACTGTTCATCATGTTTATGCAGGTCTGAGGTCGCCTCTTTTTTGGTGGATAAAACCCCGTATACGAAACCGATCTAGTACATTCATGAGTATCGCTGATTGTTGCCATGAGCACGAGTATAAAAATACAAGCTCAAGAATGTATGACCTAGCATTATACAAAGGATGAGATTGAATGGATCCTATTTTAGAACGAGTTGCTGGCTTAGATATTCATCAAGAGACGGTTGTAGCGTGTGCCCTTTATGGTTGTTTAGATCGGAATCCCAAAAAAGAAACGAAGACATTCGGGACTACGGTCAATGAATTGCTTGAATTACAAGATTGGCTTGCCGAACATAAGATTACAGATGTTGCGATGGAGAGTACAGGTGTGTATTGGAAACCTGTTTGGAACATTCTTGAAAGTCATTTTAATTTAATCTTGGCGAATGCCCAAAGAATTAAGAATGTACCTGGTCGAAAAACAGATATTTCTGATGCTGCCTGGATCGCAAAACTGTTACGTGCTGGACTAATCGAATCAAGCTTTGTCCCACCTGTAGAATTTAGAGATTTACGGGACTTAACACGCTACCGTCGTAAATTGTTAGGTAATGCAACATCTGAAAAAATAGAATCCACAAAATTTTACAAGATGCAAACATCAAAATAAGTACTTACGTATCGGATGTTTTCGGTGTTTCAGGACGTACGTTACTAAACGCTATACTCAATGGTGAAGTACTAGAGTTAGACAAAGTAAGAGCATTGGTCAAAACATCACTTAAAAAGAAAGCACCTCAAATAGTCAATGCCTTAAATGGTCGAATACGTCCTCATCATCAAAAGATCATTCAAATGCATTTTGATCATCTTGAATACATTGATGAAAAAATTAAAGAATTAGAAAACGAAATCAGTAAATTAGTAACTCCCTATCAGGAAGAAATGAATTTATTGATAACCATTCCCGGTATTAAGGAAGATGCAGCGGCGAGCATCTTAGCGGAATTAGGTATCGATATGTCTAAATTCCCAACCGAAAAACATGTATCTTCATGGGGTGGATTCAGCCCTGGTAATAACGAGAGTGCTGGTAAAAAAAAGAGTGCCAAGTCCACAAAGGGAAATAAAGGGCTCAAATCAGTAATGTGCCAGGTGGCCTGGGCTGCGATGAAAACAAAAGACAGACTATCGAGTAGTCAAACGACGAGGCCCCTACAAAGCAAACATGGCGCTAGCACACTTATTAATGAGGATCATTTACCAAGTGCTGAAAGAAAAACCCCCTATAAAGAACTCGGTTGGGACTACCTTCCAACAAAAGAAAGGAAGAAAGATTACTTCATAAAAAAATTGATGAGCACGGGCTATGAAATAGAGATTCAAGAATCAAAACCAGCATAAATCAAGTTATCGTGACATAGCCAATCTTTAAAAATGGTCATACCATTATAAGGGGGTGCTTTTTTGCGCCAAAATCAGCATCAAATCCCATTTTCGTATAAAAAGAGGCATGATAAAAGACCATTAAAGATATTCCCGAAAAATAAAGTTATTAGATTGTGAAAATTGTTCTCAATAAATAAGCCTATAGACCCATTAGTTTTCTGGAGTTTTAAGGAGATATGTCCATATTACTGATATATAATTAATATATTATTATATAAAAGTAATGGGTCATATTACTAGCCAAAGGATGATTTAAGTGAATAAAGTCGTGATCACTGGATACGGAATGAAGGTACCTGGTGCACTTACTAAAACAGAATTTCGTCAAGTTCTTGAAAAGGGAATTTGTACACACTCCATTTTAGAAGGAAGAGGTAAGGGTGGTTCAAACATTATTGCCGGAGTGATAGATGAAGACTTCACTGAATTAAGAGAACGAAATTATAAACGTTATCCACGCTCTACCAGATTAGCTTTAGCGGCTGCCAATGATGCAGTTGAAATGGCAGCGGGCTTACCATATGATCCTCATCGAATCGGGGTTATCATAGGAACATCAGCAGGGGCAATTCTTGAAATTGAAGAATATTCAGCAGTTGCATTAAACTACAAAAAGTATCCTCTACATGGAGTGGCAGTTGTTGATACGCACACTTTGTCTGCAACTGTTGCGGAACATATTGGAACACGAGGTCCCACCTTTACGCTAACCACGGGATGTACGGCGAGTATTGATGCGGTACTTTTGGCGAAATTATTGCTGGAATCTAATCAAGTCGATGCCTGTATAGTAGGTGGTACAGATACCCCCTTAGGTCAATGGAGTATCAACGGATTTTTAAAAATGAGATCGGTCGCTTCCGATGTAACCAGTTCGACAACAGGCGTTCCTTTTTCGACAGATCATCATGGGTTTGTACTCTCAGAAGGAGCAGGTGTTTTAGTTTTGGAGCGGGAAGAGAATGCGCTCATTCAGGGAAAGCAAGTATTCGGAGTTGTTGAGAGTGTAAATTCAAGAAATGAAGGGACACCTATGCTAAAATCAGATGAGAGTGGAGAAGAAATGATTTCGCTTTACAAAGAAATGATGGGAAATAAAATTCCTACATATGTAAATAGTCAAGCGTTAGGTTTAAACCTAAATGATCAAATAGAAGCGCGTGTCCATAAAGAAACCTATCAGGAAGAGGTGCCACTCACTTCTATCAAAGGAATGATAGGACATTCTTTCGCTGCAACCGGGGCCATTCAAACGATCTCGGCGCTCATCTCTATGGAATACGGTTTTATTCCTCCAACAATAAAAACAAGAAAAGCAGGTTTTGAGGAAACGCCTGTTGTGCTCCATACAAAATATCAGCATGTAGAGTCAGTAAGCATTACAAGTCATGGAAACAGTGGAAATAATGCTTGCCTCTTTATTACAAAATAGTGGAGGTTTATAGATGTTTTTCCTTTTTTTGTTATTAATTGCCGTAATTCCTTTTAGCATTGGCATTACGGTACTTTTTATGGTTGAACGTAAAAAACTTGCCGTAACGTTGTTTTTATTCTTATGTCTGGCGACAATCTGGCAAATCGATGTTTCAGTATTATATGCGTACGGTCTTTTTTCTGAAGCAATGATTTGTTTTCTGTTTCGATTATTTCGAATAGGTTCAATCATGGTGACTCCCACGCTATTTCTGATTGCCTATATCATTATTAGCGAAGAACTGCCCGACATCCTTAATAGTAAATGGCGTTATGTTATGAATAAAAAGAATGTGGTTCTCCTTTATCTCTGGGGCTTACTTGTTTATGTTATCGGCTGGAGTAGTCTAGGAATATCCTCGTTTGAGTTAATGGAATATGAGCAGTCGTTCCACTTTTACTTCCCAATATATGGGGAACTTTCATGGGTATTTCATACAAATTTAGTGTTATTTTCGATATGTATCCTAGTGAGTTTAATCCTATGTAGCCGGATGAAACAGAATATTTTCCATTCATTTCTATTCCAATTTCTTATCGCGACAGCGGTTGGATACGGTATAGGAATATTAAATATGTTCCCTGAAACTAGATTATTTCCAAGTGCTGTAGCGGTTTTATTGTTTGCTACCTCTACCTTGATTTTATCAAATAGAATGCACTTAGAAGTGGTGAAAGAGATGAATGATCAATTAGATGAACAACGATGTTTTTTAAGCACGGTAATAGATTTAAATCCAAATTATATTTATGCAAAGGATGAATATGGGCGTTACTCCCTAGTGAATAAGTCGTTTGCAAAGCTATGTGGAATGGAAAAAGAAGATTTGCTTGGAAAATCGGATCTTGATATTCTAATAGACAAACAAAGAGCAGCAGAGACGTTACGAATAGATAAAGAAATATTAGCAATTTCAAAGGAAGTATCCATTCCTGAAGAGAAATTTATTCAGCCTGATGGCGATGCGAAATGGCTACAAACATCCAAGATTCCTATTAAGTCAAAGGAATCAACGCTTTTATTAGGCGTATCCACCGATATTACCGATAGAAAGCTTCACGAAGATCGAATTACCTATCAAGCTAATCATGATGTGTTAACAGGGCTGCCTAATCGCCGTATGTTTAATGAGGATTTAAAGTCTGTCCTCCAAGCGGCATCCTTTGAGGACAAATCGGCTGCGATTATGTTTATTGACTTAGATAGATTTAAATACATAAACGACACCCTTGGTCATGATTTTGGGGACTTACTTTTAATCGAGGTTTCCCGAAGACTAGAGACATTTATTAAAGAGGAGCTTAATAATTCGAAGGTTTATAGAATTGGTGGCGATGAATTCACGTTTATCAATTCAGATTGTGATAAACAACAAGTCATTCAAATTGCTAACCGTATTCTTGAACAATTTGATGGGGGCTTTTTAATCCACGAACAAGAATTTTACATAACCCCTAGTATTGGCATTAGCGTGTACCCAGAGGATGGCGATGACGCCAAGACCTTAATGAAAAATGCAGATACGGCGATGTATTATGTAAAAGAGCGAGAGAAAAATAGTTTTCAGTTATTTACTAAAGAAATGAATGATCACTTCTATCGAAAAATGTTGATTGAAAAAGAATTGCGGATGGCTTTGGAACGAGAAGAATTTGAGCTTCATTATCAACCATTAGTGAATATGAAGGCCGGAGAGATAACCGGAATGGAGGCACTAATCCGGTGGGAAAATGCTGAATTGGGGAATGTTTCTCCCGCTGAATTTATTCCTGTTGCGGAGGAAACGGGCTTAATAATCTCGATTGGAGAATGGGTTCTCAAGACTGCCTGTGAACAAAATGATCGATGGCAAAAAGCGGGTTACCACCCATTGAAGGTAGGGGTAAATATTTCGATCAGGCAGCTTCTCGATAAAACATTCGTTAAGAAAGTAGCGTCTATCATAAAGGAAGCAGACCTAGATCCCTCGTATATAGATTTAGAGATAACTGAAAGCATTGCGATGCATGACCCGGAAATGATGATCGCAAAATTGCATGAATTGAAGGAAATAGGCTTGACCTTATCAATGGATGATTTTGGAACAGGGTATTCTTCACTAAGCTATCTCAAAAAGTATCCATTAGATACGTTGAAAATAGATCGTTCCTTTATTCGAGGAATAACTTCTCATGATGATAATAAAGCAATTGTAAATAGTATTCTTTCCATGGCAAAACATCTTCACTTGAAAGTGACCGCAGAAGGGGTTGAAGACCAAGATGAATATCAATATTTACTAAATGTAAATTGTGAATTTGTCCAAGGGTACGGAATTAGTCAGCCTTTATCTGCGGAGAATTTTGAAAGAGATATTCTTAACCAATGCCCTTCAAAGGCTCTAAATGATTGGAATGCTTAATGTGGTCAACCAGAACAGACACCACTAACCAGATAGGTTTTGGACATGTTTAGACGGTATTAGTACGGAAATAGAAGATTTCTATAACTACTAGGTTCTTTTCGTATACATTTGCCTGTCGCCTCAGGATAAGAAAAACAGAGTAAATGGAACATTATGATAACCCCCCCCACTATTAAAAATCGTAGTAGGGGGGTGTTTTTGTTCATAATAACGTCCAATTGTATTGGGGTGGTTATACGGATTTTTATTGTTCAATCGATTCTTTTTTAACGTAATGATGATAGAGTTTTTTAGATAACAGGAACAGTAGCACAATCGCTACATATCCAATAAAAAAGACAAAAAATCCCCAAAGGCCTACTATTGCATCAATAAATTCCATATTCCCTCGATTAGTAATGGCTTGCTGGATTTCAACGGCAAACACCAACACGAACATAAACGTCAGCGTGTAGAAAAATGTCAGGAGGGTAAGTCCGAATGGAAGTTTCAGCATCCATTTTGAGAGTCCATAGACTAATAAGAACACCGATATGCCAATCATGCCCATAATCCAAAAATGAAGGTCTTTATCGTTTAAGTTTAAACCTAAAACATCGTTTGTAATGACCAAAATTATATCATGAACTGAATTGATGATTTCTGTTAGGAAAAAGATCACTTTTTTCAATGCATTCACTACTTTCTTTCCCTAAATGGGATGATTTGTTGCTATCACTATCTTAAATCTGCAACATTTTGAAATTATTCTTGATAGGATACAAGTATTATAAACGCTATTTGTAACATTATCATACTCATCGCAACATATATTTTAATAATTTTAGAGGAAAATAACAATAAAAGAAAAGATTGTGATTCAAAAAGGTGGTCAACGTGAATTTCATATTGATTTCTTATAATAATAGAGGAAATGAAGAAGATTGTTAGTTTAGTATTAAGTTTTTTCCGACTTATCAGTATCGGCACAAAAAAATATAGGTGCTGCGAGTAATTCACAAAAAACACCAAAATTCACCTGTGAGATTCGGTGTGAAACCGCTAAAAAATTGGGCAGATACAGTTGTTTTGGCTAGGAAAAATATGTTTCCATATGCATTAGCAGGTGTTCCGCTTGCTTAAAAACTAGATGCCCCCATTCTATTAACAACATCTAGTAATCTACCAGCTGTTACTAAAGATGAAATAAACAGGTTCCTACCTAAAAAGGTCATTTTACTCGGCGGAGAGAGCGCAATAGGCGCTTCTGTCTGAACTTAAATTGAATCGCTTGGGATAAAAGGCGAGCGTATTGCAGGAGAGGATCGCTACACCATATCTGTAAAAATTGCCGGAAAATTGAATGACGAAAGAATAAAGCAATTATTGTAACTGGTATCAAATTTCCAAACGTACTTTCGGTGCAGCATTTACCAAAAAGTGAAACGGAATATCTTCCTAGTGCCAAAAGAATTTCTATTTTTGATAAGGCTGTTTTCGCAAAGATTGTTGCTTCTCGAACCAGCCCCAAAATGGTAATATCGCTATGTTTCGGGCATTATTTCGTCTATTTATAAATAAATCAACAGTCCAATGGAGGATTCCATCTACAATTAGATGAGATAGCTACAATGTATACGAAAAGAGCCTATGAAGAAGAGAATAAACCTCAATTCTTGTCGAAGGAAAAACTTCCTGAAGAAGAAGGGGATGAGGGTCATCTTGTGTAATAGTTTTAAGTGACTTTTAATCCAGTGAGGAGAGATATTTATTGAAAAAAATGTTAAAAAAACAAGTGCAGATGGTAATTGCGGTCTTTTTAGTCGGTTTGGTGATGTTTCCCGTTTTTACTTCAGCAGAATTGTTAAATCAGAAAAAGTATGTTAATTATGTGGCGTTAGGAGATTCATTAGCAGCAGGAGTACTTTATGATAATTCACTCGGAGATGGATACACAGACTATATTTCAAATCATTTAGAGTCCGTCGGGTTCCAGGTTGATTTTAACAAAAATTATGCAATCCCAGGATATACCTCTGAACAAGTATTATTAGGTGTTCAAGATGTAAGTAATGGTTTACAGGAGGAAATTATAGATGCAGATATGATAACGTTGAACGCCGGAGCTAATGAATTACTTCAATTAATCGAGTTGACACCGAGTGGAATTATATATAATCCTACTGAAATACAGCAAGCGACCAAAGAAGTGGGAGAAAATATCGGTATGACTTTAACGATTATTCGTCAATTAAATCCTAACGTTGCAGTGTATGTTTTAGGTTATTATAACCCCTTTCCTTATTTACCTGAAGAAATGCAGAAGCAATATAAACCTGCATTAGATGGTCTGAATTATGTTATTGAACAAGCGGTCACCAAAACAGGTGGGTATTATATTCCCACTGAAGAAGCAATAGCTCAGAATTTTCAAAGATATCTACCGAATCCACAAAATGTACATCCTAGCTTATTGGGTTATGAAGTAATCGCGGACGAATTTTGGAGTAAAATTGAACCGGCCACGACGGTCCTTGGAAAATCAACAGCTAGGCTTTTCGGTCAAAATCGCTACGAAACGGCAGTAGCGATTTCGGAAGAAACCTTCGAGAAAAGTGATACTGTCATTATTGCTCGTGGGGACCAATATCCCGACGCCCTTGTTGCAACTCCTCTAGCATATCAACTTCAGGCACCAATTTTACTAACACAATCTGATTCGCTTTCAGGTGAAACACTAGATGAAATCAGACGTTTAGGTAGTTCGAACGCAATAATTCTTGGTGGAGAAAAAGCAGTTTCATCCCAAATTGCCACGCAGTTGGATGAACAGAATCTTCTTGTTACACGTATTGGTGGAGGAAATCGCTTTGAGACGGCTGCCCTTGTAGCAGAAGAGTTAGGTGGATATACCAAGGCTGTGCTTGCTTATGGTTATGGGTTCGTGGACGCACTTGCCGTGTCACCCTATGCGTCCACGAAAGGATATCCAATTCTTTTGACAGAGTCATCCGTTATGCCTAGAGAGACTCAATCAGCATTAGAAGGCGTAACTAGTACCTATGTTGTAGGTGGAGAAGCCGTTATTAATGAAGATATAATGAAAAACTTAATTGATCCTACTAGATTAGAAGGAGATACGCGTTACGAGACGGCTGCAGCTGTTTTTACAGAATTTCAAGGAGAAACAACAGCGGCTGTAGTGGCAACAGGAGAAGATTTTGCGGATGCCTTAACTGGATCTGTATATGCTTCGGTTCATCATCTTCCGTTACTATTAGTAAATACCAATGAACTGCCCATACCGACAGGTGAATTAGTAACAAACAATGGGATAGTCGATTTTGTGGTTTTAGGCGGCGAATCAGCAATAAATGAAAAGGTACTGTGGGAAATCGTCAAGTAGGTTTATTGCTCTAATGTAAGGATATTCTCGACTAAATATGAGAAATAAGCAAAAAGAACCTCTGGAGATAGAGGTTCTTTTTGTTGCTTCATTCTCTAGTTATTGTTCTAGCCTTATGATGAAATTGTTGCAGATTATAGCGGTCTATAAACTTTGATATAACAGGTTTGTGGACATCTCTGCACAATGATTTGATGGAAACCTTTGTGAAAATGGATGTTTTCTCAAGATGAAAGGTTCAAAAATAACAATGTATACGAATAGTATATTTAGAAATAGATGGAAAAATAGATAATATGTGAAAAGTAGTTATGATAGTTGTATCTCTTTGAGTTTTTCTCTAGCACCCTTCCGCCACTTTTTCACCGCTGACAAAGACACATTTTCAACTTGAGCGATTTCTTTAACGGTGAACATATTAAGACAAGAGTATAGGACCCATTTTGATTGGTTTTCAGTTAAAGATTGACAGTGAGATTGCAGCATCTCTTTCTCAAGGAGGGGAGAGTCTTCACCAGGAATAACCTCCCAAAACGCTTCTTCAGGATAGACGTTTCGATCCTCATTTTTACGTGACTTTGTTAAATCAGATAACATCCGACCTTTAATATAGGAATAAGCAAAGGCAGGAAATTTACCCTTAGCAGAGTCAAAACGTTCATTAGCCTCCCATAGGGCAATCAAGCCGGTTTGGTAAAATTCATCTTTATTTTTATAGATATGGAGAGTTTGAATAATCTTATGAATCATTGGTTCATATTGCGTTTGTAATAGAGTAAAGGTTTCCAACAGAGATTCCTTCCGAAGTGCGCGCCTTTCTTGTTTTTCCTAGGTAGGTTAACCATACAAAGGAAAAGCAGAAGCGACAAAAGAGCGAACAGGAAGTAATCAATGGTGAAAACGAACGTTTCTCTAGGGGATACAGCGTGTATTGCTAGGGAAAGTGAATTATAGGTACTGTTTTAATAAAGCAGTTTTTCCACGAATTGTTGTTTTTCGAATCCGTTGATTATTTTTGATATAGCTTTGTTTCGGGGATTATTTCGTCTGTTTTGATGGAAACCAATAGGGAAATGGAAAATTAAATCAAGGATCAGATGAAATAGCCACAATGTATATAAAGAGCCTTCAATATAGCTTGCTATAAAAATTTGTACACAGAGGAGTGGCTTTTTACTAAGTTCGCGTGATAAAAAATAAATTTATGAATAGATTACCAACTTCCGATTTTTACCTCAAAAAAGTCAAACGCATTTCGTTTACGTTTGACTTTTTTTGTTATAGGATGGGTGGTTTTCGGTGTTTGGTAGCCTGCTCATAAGCGAAGGCTATCTCAAGTAGAGTAGGTTCACTGTAGGCTTTTGAGCTAAATGTAATGCCTACTGATTCACCCTCTGAGGTATATCCAATAGGCACGGTAATGGAAAGGTTCCCTGCTATTGCTGGAATCGTTGCTCCTAAGTTATTGGGAAAAACGATGGCATCTAACTGACATTCATTTAATACAGCATCAATGCCGTTTTTTTAGATAAGTAGTCATTACCTAAAAGACTAATTAAATAAGTTCTATCTGTTAATTTTCCACTAGTTTCTTCTGAATCGAGGAGGGTTTTTTGCTCATATTGAAGTGCTCTTTCCCCAACTCTACTAGCCAGAAAAGCGAATTCACTTTCGAAAACGATTGTCCAACTGTAAATCTATTTTCCACTTAAAAAATGCTCTATCATATACAAATGTATGAAACTCACTATTTTCACCACATGGATCCACACAGATTGGCAGGTCGCGGGAAAACCCTAATCATACTAAACGAGTATTAAGCTGTTCTTCATCCACACAAATGACAATGGCTCATAACCCTCGGAATGAAAAGAATGGACTAGTGAAGTCCTATTTATCCTTGTCCTCTAAGAAGTAATTTAGAAAAAATTTGAACCGTATTAAAATCGATTTAAACTAGTGAGGGGAAAAATCAATCGACCGTTCGATTAAAGCCGTTGAGAGTAGTTATGGCAAGGGTTCAGGAGTTTCAATCGAATGTTTGATTGAGGAAAACTAGCTGAAGGGGAATAGGAAGGAATCAAGGAGAGCTTAAAAAGTCAACCAAACGTTTAATTGAAGCTGTTGAGAATAGTCGTGGCAAGGGTTTAAGGGTTTCAATCAAACGTTTGATTGAGAAAAAATAGCTGAAGGGGAATAGGAGGGAATAAATAAGAGGATAAAAAGTCAATCAAACGTTTGATTAAAGCCGTTGAGAGTAGTCGTGTCAAGGGTTTAGGGGTTTCAATCAAACGTTTGATTGAGAAAAAATATCTGAAGGGGAATAGGAGGGAATCAATAAGAGGTTAAAAAGTCAATCAAACGTTTGATTAAAGCAGTTGAGAGTAGTCGTGTCAAGGGTTTAGGGGTTTCAATCAAACGTTTGATTTAGAAAAAATAGTTGAAGGGGAGTAGGAGGGAATAAATAAGAGCTTAAAAAGTCAATCGACCGTTTGATTAAAGCTGTTGAGAATAGTCGTGTCAAGGGTTTAGGGGTTTCAATCAAATGTTTGATTGAGGAAAACTAGCTGAAGGGGAATAGGAGGGAATAAATAAGAGGTTAAAAAGTCAATCAAACGTTTGATTAAAGCTGTTGAGAGTAGTCGTGTCAAGGGTTTAGGGGTTTCAATCAAATGTTTGATTGAGAAAAAATAGCTGAAGGGGAATAGGAGGAAATCAATAAGAGGTTAAAAAGTCAATCAAACGTTTGATTAAAGCAGTTGAGAGTAGTTGTGTCAAGGGTTTAGGGGTTTCAATCAAACGTTTGATTGAGAAAAAATAGTTGAAGGGGAGTAGGAGGGAATAAATAAGAGCTTAAAAAGTCAATCGACCGTTTGATTAAAGCTGTTGAGAATAGTCGTGTCAAGGGTTTAGGGGTTTCAATCAAATGTTTGATTGAGAAAAAATAGCTGAAGGGGAATAGGAGGGAATAAATAAGAGCTTAAAAGTCAATCAACCGTTTGATTAAAGCTGTTGAGAGTAGTCGTGTCAAGGGTTACAGAAATTCAATCAAACGTTTGGTTGAGAAAATAATAGCTAAAGGGAATAGGAGGGTTTCAGTGAGAGGGGAAAAAAATTGAACGTTTGATTGACCAATCGTGGGAAATTTCGTTACCCGCGCTTTTTTGATTTATGAGATTGCTAGTGATTTGTTCATTCCGTTTATGGAATGAACAAATCGAAAGTTGTGCATAATTCAAAAACTTGCTTTGTCCTGGAGTGAATGGGGTTCTTAGGTGAATAAGTTTGAATTATTTTTTGTAATATTTAGATTAAATGAATCTTTCTGTGACCAAACTGGTGATAGGGAGTGATGATAGTGAAGATGATGTTAGCTGTTTTTTTTGCTGGTATTTTATTTGTGTTGACCTGTTCGTCCAATGTCTCTACTTTTATGGATGAGAGAGCGATCTCATTTCATGTAAATTCACATCCAGAACTGCTTCGGTTCTTTTCTTTTCAGGAATTTTCCCTTGAAAATCCTTATTATTTGTCACAAAAAACGGGACATATACTAGCTTTTTTCTTGTTTACTCTTGTACTAAAGTTTGCTTTTAAAAGGCTAGTAGTGGTGATTTTCATTTCCGTTACATATGCATTTTTTACAGAAATTGCACAGCTCTTTTTTTCACGTACAGGTAGGCTGCTTGATGTCATCTATGATACGACAGGCATTTTCCTCTTTATCGGATTTTATTTATTCTACCGATTTTTAGAAAGGACGTTATATCGAGATTCAAAGCATGTTCAACAAACAATCAAGCTTCCCACATCGTATTAGTTGCTTTTTGAATCTATATCTTTGACAATAAGTGTAAGAGAATTGTAAAGGAGTGTCTGTTTAATGAGGTTAGAAGGAAGAAAGGTCATTCAACTTGTGAGTGCCGATTTTGAAGATTTAGAACTATGGTATCCTGTATTGCGTTTACGAGAAGAAGGAGCGACGGTTCATATTGTCGGGGAAAAATCTGGGGAAGAGTATATTGGCAAGTATGGAGTACCAATTACATCACAGTATGCCTTTAGTGAAATTAATTCTGATGAGTATGATGCGATACTTGTGCCAGGGGGCTGGTCTCCAGATAAATTACGCCGATACGAAGAGGTAATCTCAATCGTGAAAAGTATGAATGATCACCAAAAACCAATCGGACAAATATGTCATGCTGGCTGGGTGCTGATTTCGGCAAAGATTCTTCAAGGCAAAAAAGTTACGAGTACGCCGGGGATAAAAGATGATATGGAGAATGCGGGGGCAGTATGGCTTAATGAACCTGTTGTAGTTGACGGTCATCTGATCTCAAGTCGTAGACCACCAGATCTTCCAGATTATATGAGAGAATTTATCAATGTTCTAGAAAAAAGGTAGATTCCATTCAGGCAACAGGTTGGCATCTCTTTCATGAGGTGCCTTTTTTTGGCTCCTCGTCATTTACAGTGATTATATAGAGAAAATCCAACTCTCTTTTTCTCAAAACCTAAAAACCGGACAAGGGAATGAGTTCAGTTGTGAGCGAAGTATGGCTCCGCACTGTTACTCATTCTTTTTATTTGAATGC
>NZ_JAYKTS010000033.1 GCF_037024155.1 Bacillus sp. 2205SS5-2 | reverse complement strand
ACCCGTCCGCCGCTAACAATGAGGAGCAAGCTCCTCATTGTTCGCTCGACTTGCATGTATTAGGCACGCCGCCAGCGTTCGTCCTGAGCCAGGATCAAACTCTCCATAAAAGTTAAGTTTGACTTGCTCATAAAACATTTTTTTGTAAGAATCAAGTTCTTACGTTTAAATTAACGTTGACGTTTCGTCTTTTCAGTTTTCAAAGTTCAATCATTCTTCGTAACCGCTTCTCTCTCTCGGCGACTTTATTATCTTAACACCCTCACTCGTTCGTGTCAATAACTTTTTTTCGGAAGTTTTTTAAGTGTTTTAGAGATAATTATCAGTCGCTACCAACCAAGTAAGATGCTCGTTCAGCAGCGACGTTTATTAATATAACATCATTCAAAAATAACGTCAATCTTTTTTTGTTATTTATATATTTTTTTATCATCATAAAATGCAACATCCTTATACAGTCATAGGGAACCTCAAATGTACAACTTTGGTTGAATCGTTCAATAGGTGTTTCATAACCCGAAATTTTTCACGGAATTCATCCATCTATATTCCTACTCTTTGGAGTGTCGTTTCTAAAGTAATTGATGAAAGGGATACCTATTTTTAATAAACCTATGTATTTCGCCTTTAAGACGTCCTATTGTTTATCTTGCATACGACACATATGGGTGAGTAATATAAACTGGTATGCCCTCCCGAATTACCAATTACCATTATTGCACTAAACTCTGATCCATTATCGGCAGTAATACTTTCGAATACATATGTGAGGCAATCTTCAAAAGAGTTAAATAACAACAATATATCCGAAAAGAGGCTTTAATAAAGAAGTGACTAATTCACAATTCTCACAATTAAAAACTAACTTCATTTAACAGATTTGTATAGTCGATGATACACGTACTGACCTTTTGTTTCCGTTTTATGAATATCAATGAACTTCTTTTCTATTAAGTATTCAAGTAACACACCAAGATCAACAGAGTAGTGCTGTAGATGCTTGTGATTTTGCAACTCTTGAATTGTCCAAATTTCCTGTTCCTTCATTATGTCCATAATATGTGCTGAACAACTCGCTGTCCGAGAATGAATCATAAATTCACTAGCGATAAACAATAGCTCTAACCTTTTTTCGATTGGCTCTTCACTACTTACTAACTCACTATATAATTTAAATATTTCGGGTTCAATTTGTTTCACTTGCTTCCAAACTGTAAGTTCAGGATGGAAGCCGTTTTCAATAACAGACAAACGCGCTAAGTGATGTAATGAATGAACTATATGATTATAGGCATCTAAATAATGTTTTGCTTCAAAGAAAGCTTTCCCATCAATATACCGTCTTATTAATTTCGCAAATTCCATTCCCATCTTAATTTTCCTTCCATAGAAAGGGAAATCTCTTAACTCGATTTTTAGTTTCTCTATATATTCATTTCTGTCGAATAATACCTTTCCGTTAAATAGCCAGTCAACCATTTTTCGATTAGATCCTAAGAGTAGCCATTGATTTAATTGGGCTTCTGTAATAACATGCATTGCTGCCTTTTTTTCTTCATAAATGTAATGTTTGGTAAACACTTCATTCTCTGCTTCTTTCACAATAATTAGTAACACTGCATCGAATAGGTCTGTTACTGGGCTAGTGTCTCTCCTTTTTTCAACCAGTAACACACCTAAAGTATTCGGTTGACTTGCCCTTTCTTGATAAATCGGTCTCAAAATGTGTTCCATATCAAAACTCCTTCAACTACTTGTTTGGTACTAAATAATTTCGACAGTGATTTAGAATCTCCTGCTGCGAAATCAGACAAAAATCGACAATGTGCGTTATACATATTAACACAACACAATAATATGGTATAGTAGACTTTTAGGAGGGAAAGAAATGGCAAAATACTCTAATAAAATTAATAAAATTCGTACATTTGCACTAAGTCTCATCTTCATTGGAATTATCATTATGTATGTGGGTATCTTTTTTCGAGAAACGCCCCTTATCATGACCTTCTTTATTATCTTCGGGTTTCTAGCCATTATTGCTAGTACCGTCGTTTACTTTTGGATTGGTATGTTATCGACTAAAGCAGTACAAGTCGTTTGTCCGAACTGTGGCAAAACAACAAAAGTACTTGGTCGAGTTGATATGTGCATGTATTGCAACGACCCTTTAACCTTAGATCCTAACCTTGAAGGTAAGGATTTCGATGAAAAATATAATAAAAAAAAGTAGCTGACATTGACTTGTCAGCTACTTTTTTAGTGAGATTTTTTTGTGTTTTGACATGTTGGGCAAAGCCCATATATTTCTAAACGGTGATGACTGACAATAAAATCAGTTACATGTGAAGCTAAATCTTCCACTTCATTAAGGCCTGGATAATGAAAGTCTACAATATTACCGCATCCTTCACAGATAGCATGATAATGCTCTGTTGTCACAAAATCAAATCGACTGGAAGAATCACCGTAGGTAAGCTCCTTCACTAAACCCACTTCGCGAAAGACTCTTAAATTATTGTATACAGTTGCAACACTCATGTTTGGAAATTTCCCTTCAAGTGCTTTATAGATATCATCTGCTGTTGGGTGCGACATTGATTGAATTAAATATTCCAAAATGGCATGACGCTGAGGAGTGATGCGGACTCCAGTGCCTTTTAAAGTATCAATCGCTTCTGTTAACTGTAAGCTTGACATTGCCCCATGCACCTCTCTTCTAATAAAATTATGATTACTACATTATAATATTTATAAATAGTGTACTAATTACTAATACCTTTTGTCAATATTTCTACTTTCATATAGAAGAAATATCCGCTTTCCCATCGTTAATTATACACTACTTTATGTATCTTTGTTTTGAGCATCATTTAAGAAAAGCGGAAGTGGCTCGCCCAGCAGCGGCAGGCAAATGTTATTCAACGGAGAAGGTCCTAACCTTTGGAGTTGGATGTTATTTGTCCCATAGCTGCTAGCCACTGTAGCTGGATCACGAAAAGCGGAAGTGGCTGCCCAGGGACGGCAGGCATCTGGCAGGACACGCAGTGAAGCCTGCTTCACGTAGTGGACTGACAAATGCCCGAGTCCCTAGCCACTGCAGCTGGATCACGAAAAGCGGAAGTGGCTGCCCAGGGACGGCAGGCATCTGGCAGGACACGCAGTGAAGCCTGCTTCACGTAGTGGACTGACAAATGCCCGAGTCCCTAGCCACTGTACTGGATCCGTCTATTTTTGAGGGAAATCAACAGTGAAATGGAAGGTTTAATCAAAAATATGATGAAATAACCACACTATATACGAAAAGAGCCATAATAAAAAACTAGCCCTTCGATTAAAGGAGAATACCACACTGTTTTCCCCTATACATCTACGACCCACGCTCTTGTTTGAGGCTAAAAAAAAGACCAGAGTTACTGGTCTATCAAAGAAATTTCTTGTTGAGGAGGTATGCCCTACTTTAAGGTATGTACTTATTGCAAAAATGAGTGGACAAACGCCTTTTTCTTTTAAAAATAGGCTGTTTATCTTAATTATTCACTATATCGCTTTTGATAAATGCCAATGCTGCTTCAACATGATCCTTTACTCTAACTTTGCGCCATGCCTTCACTAGCATTCCTTCTTCATTGATGACAAACGTCGATCTCTCAATTCCCATGTATTCTTTTCCAAAACTTTTTTTTAGTTGCCAAACATTATATAACTCTGCAACTTTGTGGTCTTCATCCTCCAAAAGGGCAAAGGGTAAATTGTACTTATCTACAAATTTCTGATGTCGTTTAACTGGATCTGGGCTTACCCCGAGTATGACAGTATTCAGAGCGCTAAAATCTTCGTGCAAATCTCTAAAATCACACGCTTGAGTCGTACACCCTGGAGTCATGTCTTTTGGATAAAAGTATAAAACAATTTTCTTCCCAAGATAATCTGATAACTTAACCAATTCACCTGTGTTTGACATCAATTCAAATTGTGGTGCCTTTGTTCCTATTTCCACAGCCATTATTATCCCTCCATTTTTCAATTCCTTTTAAGCGTACAGAATACTATCATGAAAAACAATGATTAGCTTTTATCAAGATTAAGGACAGTTCGAACAACAAAGGCAGCTGGAATGATATAGCCTAACAATGATTCAACTAGAGCAATTGCTCGACCAATTCCTATTGGTGATACATCTCCATAACCTAGCGAAAAGAGAGTCACACCGCTAAAATAGAGCGATGTAAAGAATTGATGACTATAGTCCCCTTTTAAATTATGACCATTTTCTAATAAGATGGATATCCCTTTCATTTCTACAATTAAATATAGCAATGCAAATCCGAGCATAAAAATCACATACACAATTGCTAAAAATAGAAAATGATGTAAAGAGATATGGTGTGCACGAGTCTCGGTTGGAGTAAAAAGTGTCCGGAGGCTAGCAAACATTAGAATGATAATTATCATACCTATTATATAGAGCATTCTACTTCCTCCTCATCTAATAGCTTGTCACCACATTGTACGCGAGGGAAGGAAGAAAAATGCTTATCTACTAATACTAAAAGCAGATTGCACCATGAGCTAAACACGAAAAAAATTTGTGAGAATTTTATACTTCTCTACCCAATAAAAAAACGATCGCCTTGTTAGACAATCGTTAGTTTCCAGCACCTCTGTACTGCTTGACGCCTGAATTCCACAACAGGACGGCAAAGGACAAGAAAAAGATGCCCATGATAGGCGTTAAAAAAGCATATCCATACCACTCCTCTTTTCCTAAGAAAAAAGCTGATGGATATACCCCTACAAAAGCAAAAGGTAAAATCCAAGTTAAGATAAAACGAATAACTGAATGATAGATATCAACAGGGTAACGTCCATAATTCCCGATATTATACATCATTGGCATAATTGACGTTTTCGCATCTGACCAGAAACCAATACTAGCTAAAGCAATGAAGATGCCCGCATATATCATCGCACCGCCGAGAACAAATAAAACAAAAATAAGAGGGTCATACCAAGATAACACAAGGCCTAGAAGATGCCCTGAATACAACATGACCCCTAATCCCGTAATAATCCCAAATAGGGATTCCAACTCCATTCGTTCTAGCACAACTTGAAAAAGACTATGAATGGGGCGAGTCAATATGCGATCCATCTCTCCCTTTACGATATAACGATCATTAAAATCCCATATATTAAAAAATGAAGTAAAGATTGCATAAGGAACGAGAAAAAAACCATAGATGAAGATTATCTCTTCACGGCTCCATCCACTGAGAAATTGCGTGTGGCCAAAAACCACTAAAATAAATATTAAGTTAACAGCTTGAAACAAAAGATCAGAAAAAATTTCAACCACCAAATCGGTTCGATATTGCAATCTTGTTTTCATATACTGGGCGACATACTGAAAAAACATTGATACATAAAACATAGTCACCCTCCTTGAATAATGAGTTGTTTTTTAGCTATCTTCCACAGAAGGTTTATCGGAATAAATAAAATCACTACCCAGATAAACTGAAGAAAAAGTGCCGTTAGAAGCTCATTTCCGGAAAAATTTCCTGTAAAAATCATGCTAGGAATATAACTTATTCCTTGGAAGGGAAGATACTTCATCACGGATTGTGCCCATATAGGGAAAAAAGTGATTGGTAATAACAGTCCAGAGAACAAATCAATCACGACTCGTTTGGCTCGAATCAAACCGTCATTATTGTATAAAAAGAAGGTCGTTATACCGGTTAATAAATTTATTTGTGTGTTAATTAGAAAGCTAAACATAAGTGAAACTGCAAAAAACAGCCATGTGATGATGTTGGTTGAAAGCGTTAATGAAAAAACGAATGAAACAATAACCATTCCTGGTATAGAGAAGAATAGCAACCGAAAGACGCCCTCACCAAACCCTTGCATTGTTTTCATCCCTAAGTAACTATACGGTCTAATCAATTCCACAGCCACTTTCCCTTCTTTAATTTCTGTTGCAATTTCTCGATCGATATTATTAAAATAAAAGGCTCTTGCCATCCACGCTACAGCTACATAAGTGGTCATTTGTGAAACAGATAATCCTTGAATGTCTTCTTTACCTCCATAAATCGCTTGCCATAAAAAATAATAAGCGCCGATATTAATAGAGTATATTAATATTCCACTATAATAATTCGTTCGATACGCTAGCATCATCAAAAAACGAATGCGTATCATTTCTATATATTTTGCCATGAGTGTTCTCCTTGAGTTAGTGATTGTCCTATCCAACAAAGAACTGTTAATACCCGGTTATAAAGAAAGGCTATTTCCGCCGATATGGTCATCTATCCGATAAGTAAAACAAACGTGAGATTCATGCCTCCTAACTCTTTTCCTCACGCGATGCAGACCTTTATAGCTTGTATATTTCTGACAGGGTAAAGAGACCTACTTGCTGCCGATTTTTTTGGAGAGTGACATAGGCTAGCAATGAAAACGAAAAAAGCCAAATGGAAAGAAATATACATCTCTAGAGTACATCAATTAATTCCCTACACAATTTGGATCTATCTATTTTCATGGATTCATTCTGGATCTCCGAGTGATTTCAGCTTTTCAAGCCAAGCTAAAATACTTAGAAGCCTTGAATATTTCTCTTTATGTTTACGATTCATTTCCCTTTACATAAATGTTACGAATAATTTCCTCTGTTGTTGTTTCTCTAACCTTCATATCTCTCACCTTATATGCTGTTACAATTCTACCGATTAGATCCGCTATTTTTTCATCTCTAGCAGGAATGGTCGCAATAAATGCTTGCTCCCCTGGGTCTTCTTTCCACGCTACTCCTAAATCTTTTGTTAAATTGATTAACTCTGTCACCGCTACCGTTTCTAAAAACTGAAACTGAAACTCTTTATAGTCTCCTGAACTTTCTTTTAGTTGCTGAAGAGAACCATCATAGATAATTTTCCCTTCATCTAGCATCACGACGCGTTCACAAAGGGCCTCAATATCGGATAAATCATGTGTAGTTAATAGGATGGTTGTATTAAATTTTTTATTTATTTCTTTTAAAAATTCTCTTATTTTTAACTTAACCAACACATCTAATCCAATGGTTGGTTCATCTAAAAATAATAAAGGGGGATTATGTACGAGAGCCGCGGCAAGTTCACATCGCATTCGTTGACCAAGTGAGAGTTTCCGTACTGGCTTATCCAGTAATGGTGCAATGTCTAACGTTTCAATTACATGTCCCATATGCTCTTCATAATCTTCGTCTGACACTTTATATACTTTTTTTAATAATTGAAACGATTCTTGGACAGCAATATCCCACCATAACTGTGATCTTTGACCAAATACGACTCCAATTGTGCTAACAAATTTTTCTCTTTCTTTATGTGGGTTCATCCCATTTACTACTATTTCCCCTGCCGTCGGGGTTAAAATCCCCGTTAGCATTTTAATCGTGGTCGATTTCCCCGCTCCATTTTCACCGATATACCCGACCATTTCACCTTGTCTGACCGTAAAGTTGATGGCATCAACAGCAACCTTCGTTTGATAATTTCTAGTAAATAAATCCCGAAACGCTCCCTTTAAGCCTGAGCGGCTGGAATATGATTTAAATTCTTTTGTTAATGCATCTACATATATGGCATTTTCCATCTATTGTACCTCCCTCACTAAACTGCCAGAACTAGTTTATCATATCCTCTGCTAAAATTAAGACAAGTATGCTTGTTGCGCAAACAAAAGCGGAGGTCTAGAATATAAGCATGTTAAAAGATTAGGAGGCTTTTCATGAATTTTTCAAAATCAGAACTTTTACATAGTGAGGCTCTGGAGAATATTTTAGGTGGGGTCAATAGTCCATCAAGATCCTTTAAAGCAGTAGGAGGGGGCTCACCAGTGGCAATGGAAAGAGCAAATGGAGCTTATTTCTGGGATGTTGATGGCAATAAATACATTGACTACTTAGCTGCATATGGCCCCATCATTACAGGTCATGCTCACCCCCATATCACAGAAGCAATCACCAAAGCGGCACAAAACGGGGTGCTTTACGGTACCCCCACCCCTCATGAAGTAAAATTTGCTAAAATGATTTGCGAAGCAATTCCATCGCTTGAAAAAGTTCGGTTTGTGAACTCTGGAACAGAAGCCGTGATGACAACAATCCGCGTGGCGAGGGCGTATACAGGTCGTGATAAAATCATTAAATTTGCTGGTTGCTACCATGGTCATTCAGATTTAGTTCTCGTTGCTGCCGGTTCAGGCCCTTCGACTCTCGGAACACCTGATTCAGCTGGTGTTCCGAAAAGTATTGCCAACGAAGTGATTACCGTTCCATTTAATGAAGTGGAACCATTTAAGGAAGCATTAGAAAAATGGGGCGATCAAGTCGCCGCTGTTTTAGTCGAACCGATTGTCGGTAATTTCGGAATCGTCGAACCAACACCAGGCTTCCTTGAAAAAATAAATGAACTAACGCATCAAGCTGGTGCACTTGTGATTTATGATGAAGTGATAACCGCCTTCCGTTTTATGTACGGTGGAGCACAAGATTACTTAGGTGTAAAACCTGATTTAACAGCGCTAGGAAAAATTATTGGCGGTGGCCTTCCAATTGGGGCTTATGGGGGCAGAGTTGATATCATGGAAACTGTTGCTCCACTAGGTCCTGCTTACCAAGCTGGAACTATGGCTGGCAACCCCGCATCCATGTTATCTGGAATAGCGTGTCTTGAAGTTTTAAAGGAAGATGGGCTATACGACCAATTAGATCGACTCGGAAAAGTATTAGAAGAAGGAATACTTGCATCCGCAAGATTGCATAACACCGAGATTACCATCAATCGATTAAAGGGTGCATTAACGATTTATTTCTCAAATGAAAAGGTAGTTAACTATATTCAAGCAGAGAACACTGACGGGGAGATGTTCGCTAAGTTTTTCAAATTAATGCTACATCAAGGAATCAACTTAGCCCCGTCTAAATATGAAGCTTGGTTTTTAACAATTGCCCACACAGAAGAAGATATAAAGAAAACACTCGTCGCAGTTGATAATGCCTTTCAACAGCTTTCAAACGAATAAACATGCAAAACACCCTCGGCTTCTCCTAAGATGTTGAGGGTGTTTTTTTCACTCATTTTTGTAAGCGGTTTCATTCGTTATGCCAGTTTTACTGTTTAATTTTTATCCATAAATATGCATGAAAAATTGAATTTCACAAAAAATTATGATAAGATTGCATTACTGTTCTGAAAATTTAAAATTATTAAATTGTTATGGCTTAATACTAATTATCCTTCTCGGAGGTGTCAATCATTGGTAATAAATAATCAAAAATGGAATCCAAGCATGTTTCAAGATTTTCACAAAGGCGCACATGATGCTTGCGGAATTGTCGCGAGTATTGAGAAAAAAAACAACCCTAGTTTCGCGAATGTACAGCGTTGTATTGATGCGCTGATTACCCTCGATCATCGGGCTGGCTTCATCAATGGCGAAGGTGACGGAGCCGGTATCCACACTGATATTCCACGTGCTCTCTGGAAAGAAAAGCTCATTTCAAACGGAATATCAGCTGAAATATCGGATTCTCCTCGATTCGTTATTGGACATATCTTTATCACTCGTAATTCTAAGACGACAGACATCCCTAATAATATTCTTACATTATTCCAAGAAAATAATTTTACCGTTGTATATGAAGACACAGAAAATGTTAGTCCGGATAAGCTTGGGCCAATTGCGCAACAAGAAAACCCGATATTTCTTCAAGTCGCACTACTTGCCCCCAACTCATTCACTGAACAACAATTATATAAAAAACTTTTTGAGCTCACGATTGAACTTGAGCAGAATGAAGAAATTCACGTTGCTTCACTTAGCCCTGATTTTGTTGTCTATAAAGTTATGGGATCGGGAGAAACCTTACCCGAATATTTTCATGACTTATGTAATCCCTTAATGGCTTCAACTATGACACTTGGACATAATCGATACTCTACGAATACTCTATCTAACTTTTTTCGTGTACAGCCATTTAGCGTATTAGGCCACAACGGGGAAATAAACACGATTGCTAAGCTCCGCGACGAGGCTATGATGATTGAAGTCCCACTCGTGAAAGGCGGTAGCGATTCACAAGATTTGAATCGGACGATTGAGACTCTTATTTCTCGTGATGGTTTTAGTTTATTTCAAGCTATGGAAATGGTTTTTCCACCTATTAATAATGAAATGGGTCAATATCCTACTTACCTTCAAGATCTATATACTTATTTACGTGAATCATGGGGACATTTCGCACAAGGACCTGCCGGTATTGTGTCACGCTTTAAGGATGAAGCTGTCTTTAGTGTTGATTCCCTCGGTTTACGTCCACTATGGATGCTAGAAACTTCAAGCTCTTTTGTGTTCTCTTCTGAGCCGGGTGTCATCGCATCTCATGAATTTGTCTCTGACCCTAAACCATTAGCTCCAGGTGAAAAAGTTGGACTTAAGTGGATGGGAAATGACATAAGAGTTTTTTACTATCAGGACTTTCAACAGCAAGTCTATCAATCTTTTGCCACTTCTCTTAATCTAAAAGACTATGCGAAAAGACTACAACCCCAGCATTTAAACAGAGAAGTGTTGCTGTCATCTTCTCCAAAAATTCATAACGGACAATACCATGCCTTTGGATGGGAAAGAGATCATATCCAATTAGTCGAACAAATGGCAGAAAAGGGAATCGAGCCGATTCGCTCTCTTGGTCACGATTCACCACTTGCAGCGATTAATCCCAATCGAAAGAATATACCTGACTTTATTAAGGAAAGTGTAGCAGTCGTTACGAATCCAGCGATTGATCGTGACCGAGAAACCGAGCACTTTTCGACAAGAACTATGCTAGGCAAACGTCCTTCTTATACAGAAAAGCATGAGCCTGATTTATTTATTGAACTATCCTCCCCTATTTTATTAGAAGGAGCATTAGGGCTAGAGTGTGGTATTCAAACTCAACAACCTACCCTTGACCAGATACAATCATTTTACACAAGCAAAGATGAGTGTACGATTCTTTCCACAACCTATTCACCAAATGAGAACGTTGAAGATGCGCTTAAACGGTTAAGTTTAGATGCTATTGAAAAGGTTGAAAAAGGTATGACACTCATTATTCTTGATGACTCTCTTAGCCATCAGAATCAGCATTTATGGCTAGATCCCCATCTATCTCTTGCTGCAATTGATCAAGAACTTACAGCTGCAGGCTTAAGACGAGATTGTTCAATTATTTTACGTTCAGCAGCCATTCGATCTCTGCATGATTTGATTACAGCTTTTGGTTTAGGTGCAGATGCAATTAGTCCTTACCTAATGTTTTTAACCGTAACGGAAGAAAATCTATTCACACCACTCTTGAATTTATTCGAAGCATTGAATAAGGGCTTGGAGAAAGTCATTTCAACAATTGGAATACATGAGCTCCGTGGATACGGACGACTCTTTTCCTCTATAGGTCTCGATGCTCGTATAGCTGACACACTAAATATCGTCAATTTTTTTGGTGGAGAAAACCTCTCATTTAATTTTACAGCTATGAAGGAAGATTCGATTCAACGCTCAATCGATTATTCCAATGAGTCACTTCGGATAGCAAAAAGCTTTAGTATTTTCCCCCGATTGTGGAAGTCAATTGGCGACGTTGCAAGAACAGGTGATTATACAAACTATCGCGAGAAGCTTTCGCAATTAGAAGGGAAAAATCCAATTACGATCCGACATTTGCTCTCATTAAAGACTATTCCTTCGACCATCGCTCCCGCAGAAGTCGATTTGTCTGTTGGAGAACATAGCTTACCATTCATTATTGCTTCAATGTCCTTTGGATCTCAAAATGAAGTGGCTTTCCGTGCCTATGCAGAAGCCGCAGACCAATTAAATATGGTGAGCCTTAATGGTGAGGGCGGAGAGATAAAGGATATGTTAGGTAAATATCCAAAAACCCGTGGTCAACAAATTGCGTCCGGTCGTTTTGGCGTTAACGCCGAGCTATTAAACTCCTCCAACCTTTTAGAAATCAAGATTGGGCAAGGAGCTAAACCTGGTGAGGGTGGTCACCTTCCTGGTTCAAAAGTGACGGCTAAAATCGCTGAAGCAAGAAATGCAACGATAGGATCTGATTTAATTTCTCCATCTAACAATCATGATATCTACTCAATTGAAGATTTAGAGCAAATGATTCATGAATTAAAAACAGCCAATGACCAAGCCAAGGTAGCTGTAAAAGTACCAGTTGTTCCAAACATCGGCACCATTGCGGTTGGAATTGCCAAAGCTGGTGCGGATATTATTACCCTCAGTGGGTTTGACGGCGGAACAGGGGCTGCGCGAATTCACGCACTCCAGCATGTTGGCTTACCTGTTGAAATCGGGGTCAAAGCTGCGCATAATGCTCTTTTAGAAGCGGGGATACGAGATACTGTGGAAATTTGGGCAGATGGTGGAATCAAGAGTGCTCAAGACGTAATAAAAGTCATGCTATTAGGGGCTAATCGCATCGGTTTTGGAACCTTATCAATGATCGCAATTGGCTGTACGACTTGTCGTGGTTGTCATTTAGATACGTGTCACGTCGGAATCGCTACTCAAATTGAAACCGAAGCTCAAGCAGAAGAACATGGACTGCGCCGTTTTGTTCCTCGAGAAGGTGACTTAGCTGTTCAAGGTCTGATGAATTTATTTTCAGCTTTCGGCGCAGAGCTACGAGAATTATCTGCTTCTCTTGGTGTGAAAAAATTACAAGATCTTGTTGGACGTTCAGACCTTCTAGAGCAAACAGTAAGTGAGAATCGTTTGAATCTCACTACACTATTAAAAACCTTAGATTTACCACAACTTCAACATGTGACTTCTTCACTGAAAGAGGCAATGCTGACAACAGCTGCAACCGCTGTAGGTGCAGAGTATAGGGGAGAAGATATTACTCAAAGTTCTTCCGCATCTTTCAGAACCGTCAATTCGAAGCAACGAGTACTAGGTAGCCTTGAATCTGGTCACAGAGCGAAAGGTCGTATCCAAAGTAACTCTTCTTCCTTAGATCCTGTAAGTTTATCTTTCGGAAATGGATCAATTCCAGGAAACGGCCTCGGAGCTTACACCTCCGAAGGAATGACCATTTCTGTATCAGGTGGAGGTCAAGATGGTATCGGCAAATCCACATTTGGTGGAGATATCGTTATCTTAAAAGGAATAGGTCCTAATGGCAACTCTCTAAATGGTTCTGTTGGGAAAGGGTTTGGATATGGAGCTCAAAAAGGACTACTTGTTGTTCAGGGCAATGCAGATGCAAGAGCAGGAATCCGTCTCTCTGGTGCCGATATGATTATTGGAGGATTAATCAAGCAGCAAATCACCGCAAATGAAATGGGTAATATTGGTGTCAATGCAAATATTAAAGGATTTGCTTTTGAATATATGACTAACGGTCGTGGATTAGTGTTAGGAGATCCTGGTCCTTGGATTTGTGCAGGTATGACAGGAGGGGTCGTCTATTTACGCTATCAACCTGAACTTGGACTTACAAAAGATGCCTTACACCGTCGAATAGCAAAAGGGGCAAAAGTTAGCATAAACCCCGTCGATGAAAAGGCTTCACTAGAAATTAAGGAACTATTATCAACCTATATTTCTCTTTTAGAAGAAGCTAGGCAGGATGAAGTACACGAGTTAAAAGCATTGCTTAGCTCACCTGCACAGCACTTCCTACAAGTCAACCCAGTCAAAGAGCAAGCTGATCCATCCGTTTCTACAGAATAATAAATCTATAAAAAAGGGGCTTCATTTTAGCCTCTTTTTTGTTAGCTTAAAATTCGAACAATCAAATGTATTTATTCTATTTGGCTGTTTTCACAAGGGTTGCTGTTTTTCGAACGAGTATTTAAACAATGATTAGCTTTACTATGGAGGTATCTTCTCGTTTATTTTTGATTAGAATCACCAGAAAAATAGAGGAATCCATTAAAAACTAGACTAATTTCAACAATCTATACGAACATATCCTACTTTTAACGGATGAACTCTGTCCTTTTGAAAATGGGAAAAGTAGTTACTATTTTTTGCGGATTTTTCTTGCATATCTGCTCATATGGATGTATAGTCTATTTTGTTTATCCTTAACTGCTAAGGAAATTAATATGTATATTAGTCTTTTATATAGAAAGGAACCTTTCCATCATGAAGCTTGGAGCCCGAATAATGAAAACGGGAATTGCAATTGTATTATCTTTATACATTGCAGAAGCATTTGCACTACCTTCTCCTGTGTTTGCTGGAATTGCCGCTGTTTTTGCAGTTCAACCGACTATTTATCGTTCATTCTTAACCATAATCGAACAAATACAAGCTAATTTGATTGGGGCTATTCTAGCTGTAAGCTTCGTCTTATTGTTTGGAAATCATATTGTCATTATTGGTTTAGCTGCGATTGTTGCCATTTTAATCATTTTGAAATTGAAGCTAGAAAACACCATAGGCCTTGCACTAGTGACTCTAATCGCCATCATGGAAGTAACAGAAGAAAACTTCTTCGGCTTTTCAGTTATCCGATTCTCAACGATTATGATTGGAGTGCTATCTTCTTTTGTCATAAACTTATTATTTCTACCTCCAAAGTATGAAACAAAAGTGTATAGTCAAATTGACAGCATCACAGAAGAAATCCTTAAATGGACCAGACTAACAACTAGGCATGCCTCTGAACACCATTTATTGAAGAAAGATATTGAGAAAATCAAAGAAAAAATAATCAAACTAGATTCCTTGTATTTAAACTATAAGGAGGAACGTAATTACTTCAAATCCAATGAAGTCGCAAAAAACCGCAAACTTGTGATCTACCGACAGATGATCGCTACCACGAGACGAAGCTTTAATATATTGAAAAAGCTAAACCGTTTTGAAAATGAAGTCAATCACCTTTCCGATGAAATCGATACCTTCATTCAAGATCAGCTCGATCGCTTACAAAACTATCATGAACAACTTCTGTTGAAATTTATCGGTAAAACACGCAACGATATTAATACTGAAGCTGTCTGTTTGGATCGAACTACATTTGCGACCGTATTAGCCCAAGAAGTTGAGTTCCTCCAGAAAAATCAGCATATGAACTCTTATCATTTACTTCATATTCTCACTTCCATTATGGAATATGAAGAACATCTGATTCATTTAGATAAACTGATTACAAGTTTTCAATCCTTCCATATTGATGAAAATGAAATTGATATTAAAGAAGAATAAAAAACGCTCCAATATCGGAGCGTTTTTTCGTTGTAAAAGAAGATATCCAGATTGAATTCAAGAATGTCTATTCTGCAGTGCCTAGTTCTTCATCCTTGGATCTAGCGCATCACGTAGTCCATCTCCCATTAAGTTAAAACCTAACACCGTTAACATAATCGCAAGACCTGGGAAAATCATGGTCCATGGAGCTTGTATTAGGTAGTTCTTAGAATCAGCGAGCATTTTCCCCCATTCAGGGTCTGGTGCTTGAGCTCCTAACCCCAAGAAACCTAGCGCCGCTGCTTCAATAATCGCCGTTGCAATTGCTAGTGTTCCTTGAACAATAATGGGTGCCATACTATTTGGAAGTACATGGGAGAATAGAATTCTTCTGTCTTTCATCCCAATAGCCTTGGCAGCCATCACATACTCCTCTTGCTTGACACTCAATACCTTCGAACGAATCAGTCTCCCAAAATTCGGGATATTAATGATTGCTATTGCAATTAAGGCATTTCGCAAAGATGGACCAAGAGCCGCTACAACAGCAATCGCTAACAAAATACTCGGGAAAGCCAACATAATATCAAAGAAACGAGATATTATGACATCGACCCACTTACCGTAATATCCTGCAATAATTCCAAGTGTACTCCCAACGACAGCTGAAAGAACAACCGCAAAGAACCCTACCGATAGAGAAATACGTGAACCATGAATGATTCGCGACATTATATCTCTTCCGAAATCATCTGTACCAAACCAATATTCGGCAGAAGGAGGTTGTAATACTTGTGTACGATCCCCAAGCTTTTGATCATTTATTCCTTCTGGTGCTATCCATGGTGCAAAAATGGCCAAAAGAATAAAAAATAATACAATAATAAACCCTACAAGAGCTAACTTATTTTTCTTGAAGCTTCTCCACGCATCTTTCCAGGGAGATATGGTTTCCTCTTTTGGAAGGGCAACCGTTTCTGTATTTGTCGCTATTTGTGCCATCTTTTCTGCCTCCCCCTAGTTGTATTTAATTCGTGGGTCCACCGCTGCATACAACAAATCCACAATCAAATTAATTACGACAAAAATGGTGGCAATCACTAATATTCCTGATTGAATAACCGGATAATCACGGAACGATATGGCTTCATAAATATAACGACCAATTCCTGGCCATCCAAAGATTGTCTCTGTTAAGATTGCCCCACCTAAAAGTAATCCCATTTGTAAACCAATAACCGTTAATACCGGGATAATAGCATTTTTCAATGAATGCTTGTAAACCACCCAAAACATTTTAACTCCTTTGGCTCTCGCTGTTCGAATGTAATCTGAACGCATAACTTCTAACATACTTGAACGAGTCATACGCGCAATAATTGCCATTGGAATTGTTGCTAACGCCACCCCTGGTAATACTAAATGCTTTAGAACCTCGCCTAATTGATCAAATCGCCCTTGAAGTATCGTGTCCAATACATATAAATGCGTAATGGATTCAACTGGATTTCGGATATTATCCCTTCCAGTCGTAGGGAGAATATCTAGCTGAAGCGCAAAGATCCATTGTTCCATTAATCCTAACCAAAATATAGGCATGGAAACACCGATTAGGGCTAGAACCATAGCCGTGTAATCAAACCATGAATTTTGAAACCAAGCCGAAATAATACCCGCATTCACCCCAATAATAACAGCGATAATGAGAGCAAAGAGAGAAAGCTCAAATGTTGCTGCTAAGTATGGCCAAATTTCTTCTGAAACCGGTACTTTCGTGCGAAGAGAATCGCCTAAGTTTCCTTGAAGCAACCCTTTCACATAATCTACATATTGAACATACAAAGGATTATCTAATCCTAAACTTGCTCGCAATGCCTCTATTGCTTCTTTTGTTGCCTGCTGACCTAAAATTACTTGGGCAGGATCTCCAGGTATCGCATGAATTATAAGAAAAACGATAATCGTAATCCCAATTAATACTGGAATTAACTGAAGCAATCTTCGAAATGTGTATTGGAGCATATAGTTCACCTCTTTTTTCTACTAGGAAGTAATACAGCCACATTAGAGTTTATTATTATGTAGGAAAGGGAGAGGCAAAATGTCCTCCCCCCCCCCCGTTCATTTCTTCTTATTTAAATTCAACTTCGTGTAATTTATCTGATCCCGTTGGATGTGGATAGAAGCCACTTAACTCATTTTTACCTGCTAAGATAGGTGTTGAGTGAACAAGTGGTACCCAAGGTGCATCCTCATGAATGATAACTTGAGCTTCTTTATAAAGTTCATTTCGTTTATCTTCATCTGTTTCTGTTTGTGCTTCAATTAATAGGTCATGAACTTTAGGGTTTTTGTAGTAAGCATAGTTATTACTTCCGATATTATCCTCATCTAGTAGTACATAAAGGAAGTTATCCGCATCACCGTTATCTCCTGTCCAACCAAGTAAGAAAGCATCTGCTTCTCCGTTACGAGCTTTTTCTAGATAAGTTGCCCACTCAAATGATACGATTTCAGCCTTTACACCAATGTCAGCAAGATTTGCTTGAATGGCTTCCGCTGCTTTTTGACCATCTGGCATATATGGACGTGGAACTGGCATTGCCCAAAGTTCCATTTCAAATCCATCTTCCATACCCGCTTCTGCTAACAATTCCTTCGCTTTTTCAGGATTGTAATCATAACCTTCGATATCGTCGTTGTAACCAGAGATTACTGGCGGCATTGGATTTTTCGCTACTTCTGCTTGACCTTCATAGAACGCATCAATAATCGCTTGTTTGTCAATTGCATGGTTTATCGCTTGACGTACTAATGGATTATCAAACGGTGGACGCGTACTTGTTAACCCTAAGTACCCAACGTTCATTGATGGACGCTCAAATAATTGAAGACTATCATCCGAATTGATTCCTTCCGCATCGCTTGGGTTAATGCCATCTGCTAAGTCAATTTCTCCTGCTTTTAAAGCATTTAATCGAGCAGAGTTTTCAGGTATTGACTTAAATACAACTTCGTCTACTTTCGGAAATTCACTATTCCAATAGCCGTCATACTTTTTAATGACAACCTTATCATTTCTCTTCCATTCCTCGAATTGGAAAGGACCTGTTCCAGCACCTTTTGGCTCGTCTCCAAATTTATCGCCAAGATCTTTAACTGCTGTAGGACTTGCAATCGCAAATGGGCTCATCGCTAAGTTCTTTAAGAACGGAGCCTGTGGACGTTTTAATGTAAATACAACAGTTGTTTCATCTTCCGCTGTTACAGCTTCAATAACATGACCTTCGTCTCCCTTAAATCCGCCAAACATAGATCCATAGTACGGAAACTGGTCCTCTGTTCCATTCATCCAACGTTCAAAGTTAAATACAACCGCTTCAGCATTAAAATCCGTACCATCTTGGAATTTCACGCCCTCACGTAGCATAAATGTATAGGTAAGTCCGTCTTCAGAAGGTTCCCATTCTGTTGCAAGAAGTGGTTTGATTTCTGTATCTTGTTGACCGAAATCAACTAATGTTTCGAAGATATTCTTTGTTACTTTTAGTGACTCTCCATCTGTTACAACTGCAGGGTCTAAGGCCACTGAATCTCCACCGCGGCCAAAAATTAGTGTTTTGTTTTCCCCATCAGAATCTTTACTTGAATCACTGGATGACTTATCCCCACAACCAGCTAGCACCGTGGAAATTGTCAGTAAAAGCATAAGCATGAATAACCAACTTTTTCTTTTCAAAAAAACCCCTCCTATATTGTCTTTTTATATTTACGCTACGCACCTTCTGTTTCTGTGAACAAATGGCATGCAGCGAAGTGACCATCTTCCTGTTTCGTTAATGCTGGTTGCTTTACAGAGCAGACATCCAATTTATAGGGACATCTTGTATGAAAGGCACAACCAGAGGGAGGATTTGAAGGGCTTGGTATGTCTCCCTGTAAAATAATTGACTCTCTTTTATATTGTGGATCTGGAATCGGTACCGCTGAAAGAAGTGCCTGAGTGTATGGGTGCTTTGGATTATCATAAAGATCCTCACTATTTGCAATCTCGACTACTTTTCCAAGATACATAACAGCTACTCGATCACTAATGTGTCGAACTACACCTAAGTCATGTGCAATAAAAATATAAGTGAGACCAAACTCTTTCTGTAGATCCTCCATTAAATTCAGCACTTGAGATTGGATCGATACATCTAGGGCAGAGACAGGTTCATCCGCAATGATCAGTTTCGGTTTGGTCATCAGTGCACGAGCAATCCCAATTCGTTGACGTTGTCCTCCACTAAATTGATGTGGGTATCTTTTAGCATGATAAGAACTAAGTCCTACAATTTCTAAAAGTTCATGGACTCTCTTGATTCGTTCTTCTTTAGTTCCAATTCCATGCACAATGAGAGGTTCTTCAAGAATTTTCTCCACATTATGTCTAGGATTTAACGAGGCGAATGGGTCTTGGAAAACCATCTGCATATCACGTCGAAGTTTTCTTAAATCACCTTTTGATAGATTGGTAATCTCTTGATCCTCAAATCGTACTCTACCACCTGTTGGTTCGATCAATCTCATTAGCATGCGACCAGTCGTAGATTTCCCGCAACCACTCTCGCCAACAATCCCTAATGTTTCTCCCTTATTCACTGTAAAAGAAACACCATCGACTGCCTTCACTTCATTAACCGTCTTCCCTAAAAAGCCACCTTTAATGGGGAAATTTTTCTTTAAGTCTTCAACTTGTAACAGAACTTCGGTCATCGCTACGTCCCTCCTTTGTGTCTTCATATAAGAAGCAACGCGTACAATGGCCATTTTTTGTTTCATATAAATCAGGAGTTTCCATTGTACATCGCTCAAAGACCTCTTCACATCTTGGAGCAAAGCGACATCCTACTTGAATGGATCCGGGCTTAGGTACATTACCAGGGATGGAATAGAGTTTATCCTTTTTAAATCTCATATCTGGTACAGACTGAATGAGCCCTTTGGTATAGGGGTGTTGAGGGTTTTGAAATATCTCCGCAACAGTACCTTTTTCTACCACTTTTCCTGAGTACATCACAATAATTCTTTCGCAAACTTCAGCAACCACACCCAAGTCATGCGTAATTAACATGACCGCTGTATTCGTTTCTTTATTTAAGTTCTTCATCAAAGCTAGAATCTGAGCTTGTATCGTCACATCCAATGCTGTTGTTGGTTCATCAGCAATTAATAATTGTGGTTCACAAGCCATGGCCATCGCAATCATAACCCGTTGCCTCATTCCACCTGACAATTGATGAGGATATTCCTTTAAGAGTTCCTCAGCACGTGGTAAACCGACTTGCCTCATAATTTCAACCGCACGTTTTTCAGCTTGGATTTTACTACTATTTTTATGTATTTTTATCGCTTCTACTAGCTGGTTCCCAATTGTGAAAACAGGGTTAAGAGAAGTCATTGGTTCTTGAAAGATCATCGCAATTTCATTTCCTCTTAAATCACGCATTCTTTTCTCAGAAGCCTCTGTTAACTCCTCATCTTTAAAAAGAATTTTCCCTTCAACAATTTTTCCTGGTGGACTCGGAATTAATCCCATCACCGAAAGCGACGTAACACTCTTACCGCACCCTGATTCTCCAACAATTCCTAAAATTTCTCCGGGATAGATATCAAAAGAAATAGAATCTACTGCTGGTACTTCTCCGTCATCTGTGAAAAACGATGTTTTAAGTTTTTCTACTTTGAGCAAAGGAGTTTGGTTTGCCATTGGCGACCCTCCTACATTGTTGTAATGTTTTAATTTTTCTGAAATTATTACCTTATTATACATTTAATTCAACAATTATCAACCACTTTTACAGAATTTTCTTAATATAATTTAACTTTTTTACAATATTTAGGTTTTTTGTCACACATTTGTAATGTTAATTCTCAAAATTGATTCTGTATCAATAGGAGAATTTTCATTCACCTTAAAGTCGATGTCGCAATAATAGCCCTTCTACAGTTGTCAGTATCATACTGAAAGTGTTGATATTTTCATTCAAGGCTTTTTTTGCAAAGTTTGTTGCTTCTCTAAACAGAAAAAACCAGAGCAATCTTGTATGATTGCTCTGGTTCAAATCCCTATTCACACTGTAAACTAAGTGTTTCCAGAAGGCTCTTTTCGTATATTTTTTTGCTATCGACACAAAGAAAAAACAGGCAGACAGGTTTTTTCGACTGATTTCTTACATTTCATCTAGTAATGAAGAGTTTTTCATTAGGAAAAGAGCATACATTCAGACAGGTCAAAGGTAATATTCCAACTCGTAAAGCGACAATCTTTGCGAAAACAGTCTTTCATAAAGAATGTTGCTTTTAGCAATATATATATCATTAATAGGCTTGGTTCCGAGGCATCTTTTTGAAAAAAATCTACTCAAAAACTGAGATTCCATCGATAATTTAGTTGAATAGCAACAATGTATACGAAAAGACTATTCTAGAAGAGCCTTAAGTTAAGTATCCAATTGTTGAACCTGAAATAATTTATAATATTGACCTTTTTTCTTCATCAATTCATCATGCTTTCCAATCTCTGCAATTCGACCATTATCCATTAAAATAATTCTGTCGGCATGTGTAATCGTTGATAGTCTGTGAGCAACAATTAAGGTTGTACGAGAATGTACTAAGTTTTCTAGCGCTTCTTGGATTAAATGCTCACTTTCTAAATCCAACGCCGAAGTAGCTTCATCTAAAATAAGAATAGGTGGGTTTTTCAGAAAAACTCTCGCAATAGCTACACGCTGTTTTTGTCCTCCGGAAAGCTTCACACCACGCTCTCCTACTTTCGTGTCATATCCTTGTGGTAAATTCAAAATAAAATCATGAGCATTCGCAGCCTTTGCAGCAGCAATGACATCTTCTTCTTTGGCAAAGGGATTTCCTAACAGAATATTCGTACGTACGGATTCACTAAACAGAATATTGTCTTGCAAAACCATCCCAATTTTATCCCGCAAAGACCTTACTTCAAATTGACGAATATCGCTTCCGTCTAGTAATATCTCGCCATCGGTTACATCATAGAAACGAGGAATTAAGCTAATCAGGGATGATTTCCCGCCACCGCTCATCCCGACAAAAGCAATGGTTTCACCCGACTGAATTGTAAGGTTGATGTCTTTTAGAATCATCTCTTCATTATCATCATATGAAAAACTAACATCATTGAAAGAGATTTGACCTTTCGTATTTTTACATTCAATTGCCCCAGGAGTATCGTCAATATCATATTGTTCATCAATAAATTCAAATACTCGGTCCATGGATGCAATTGCCTGTGTCAAGGTTGTAGATGAGTTGACCAGTCTTCTTAAAGGATTGTATAACCTCTCGACATAGGCAATAAAAGCAGCCATTGTCCCAATCGTTAAGTCTCCTTGAATTACTTGGTACCCTGCATATCCAATGACAATGAGGGGAGCCAGATCTGTAATCGTATTTACCACAGCAAACGCTTTGGCATTCCAGCCCGTATGAGCCATCGCTTTATTAAGGAAGTTTGTATTTTGAGATTGAAATTGCTTTTGCTCATAATCTTCCAACGCAAAACTTTTAATGACCGGCATTCCTTGAACACGCTCATGAAGATAACTTTGCAAGTCTGCCAAGGCTTGAGATCTTTCTTTAGTTAAACTGCGTAGATTTCCGAAAAAATACCGAACCGAAATCGCATAAAGCGGAAATACTATAAGCGATACTAGCGTTAATGAAACGTCTTTACTTAACATAATGGATACCGCAATCACAATTGTTGCTGCATCTAACCAGAGGTTCATTAACCCTGTAATCACAAAATTCTTCGTTTGTTCTACGTCATTAATAACTCTTGAAATAACTTCTCCTACTCTTGTGTTCGAGTAATACTTAAAACTCAACTTTTGGATATGAGTAAACAATCGATCCCGTATGTCATACAAGATCTTACTTGCCGTCCACTGAGCATAATATTGACGATAATATTCAACAGGTGGTCGAAGAAAAACAAAGATGAATGCCATCCCACCCATTGCTACAAAAAGCTTGGTGATTTTTTCATCTTGTGACAAAGCCGCATTTCCGACCACATCATCAATCACATACTCGATTAAAAGGGGGATTAATAAAGGAATGGCAAATTTAAAGAGGCCAATCATTAATGTTCCAATAATTTGGAGCTTATAAGGTTTTACGAATTCCATGTATCTCTTGATGCTACCCACCTAAAAAACTCCTCCTTCCATGCTTAATAAAGCAAGATTAAAACCTATTTATTTGTTCTTTCCATTGTTCATTGTTGGTTTTGAAGTAAAATATTGATGGAACCCTCAATTTTGACAATGAATTCTTCCAAAAAAATTAATAATTTTCACCACAATCTACTTTTGTCTAAGTTTTCATAGGCTAGGAAAACAGCCTAACATAAAAAAACCTGTTGATCTCTTGCCAACAGGTTTTTGCCTGTATAGGTTTAACGTCGATGCGTTAGATAACGTTCATACCATATATCTACAAAATCAGGTGCAAATGGTCCTTTTCTTTGACGAATCCAGCGAACAAGTTTATCTACATTTTGTTGTAGAATCTTATCGATAACATCTGGGTAGCCCATCTGTTTTCCATGAGTTTCATATTCATCTTCATCGAGTAGCGTAAAGGTCATATCTGGATATACTTTGATATCAAGATCATAGTCAATATATTTTATTGCTTCATGATCAAAAACAAATGGTGAGCTTAAATTACAATAATAATAAATGCCATCCTGTCGAATCATACAAATAATATTAAACCATAGTTCTGAATGAAAGTAACAGATTGCCGGTTCTCTCGTAATCCAGGTTCTCCCATCAGATTCCGTAACCATTGTACGATCGTTTCCGCCTATGATCATATTACGAGTTCCCTTTAACACGGTCGTCTCTTCCCAGATTCGATGGACCTTCCCGTCATGTTTGTAGCTATGTATTTGTAATGCTTCGCCTTCAGTGGGAACAGCCATTGAATTTCCCCTACTTTCTTAACAATTTCCTGATCAAATAAGTCTATTTTCTTATTATAACGCTTTAAAAATAATTTTAAAACAAAAGAGCTATCGTTTTTTACGATAGCTCTCCATTCTAGTGCGTGGCTTTTTCTTCACTATAGGTACGAATCACATCATTTGTCTGTCTATTAAATTCTGCCTGAATGACGTTAATTTCTTTATTCATCTCTAATAATTCTCTTTTTATTTGCTCTAATTCTACGAGCTTCCCTAGTTCAATGAGTTCTTTTTCTGCAAGCTGATATCGCTCAATTTCAGATTGAAGCAAAAGCAACTTCTCCATTGTTTTTAATTGCTTCTCTATTAATTGGTTAAAAGCACTCACTTTCCCTCTCCCACCTTTAAAACAATTTTCTATCTTTATACAAGACTGTTTTCGCAGAGGTAGTGGCAAATAAAACCTTTGACTTGTCTGACTTCGTGCTATCTTCCTAATGAAAAACTCTTCATTACTAGATGAAAAGTAAGAAATCAATCGAAAAAACCTTACTCCCCTGTTTTTTCTTTGTGCCAAGAGCAACAAAGTATACGAATAGAGCCTTATACAATGTTTCGGTTTATCTTAACAAAGTCCTTTGACTTCTTTTGTCGATAAAAGAGAAGTTTTAATTCCTTCAATAAACAAAAAAGCCTAGGCGATTTTCCTAGGCTTTTTGATTCTATTATTGATTTGGTTGGTTCTGTTGACTTGGTGCTTGTGCTTGTGCTTTTTTTGCTTGTGATTGTGCGTTTTGCTGTTTTACTTGCTGTAAGTCTGTTTCAGATGCAAATTCTGTACCGTATTGCTGAGCTTGTTGACCTGCTTGAGCATTTTGTTGTTTTACCTGTTGTACGTTTGTTCCAGCTGCAGTTTGTTGTTTGTTGTTTTTTGCCACTGATATCACCTCCACGAATAATAATCTAACCATGAAGGAGAGGAACTATCCCAAAAAACAAAAGAAAAAAATATTTTACATCAAAATAGAGCGACCACCATCTACAATAATTGTCTGACCACGAATCATAGAAGCTTCTTCTGAAAGAAGAAAAAGAACAGAGTGAACTAAATCATTTATTTCCACCATTCGACCAGCCGGTGTTTGATTGCGCGCATCCTCTAATAGTTCTTCACGATTAGGAAAATGTTTTAACGCATCTGTGTCAATGGCTCCTCCTGATACGGCGTTAACGACAATATTTTTTGAAGCCAGTTCCACAGCTAAGTAACGAGTTAGAGCTTCTAGGGCTGCTTTCGAAACCCCTACTGTCGTATAATTTTCTAAATAGCGAATCGATCCTAATGAGGAAATGCTAACAATTTTCCCTCCCCCATTCTTCTCCATTCTTTTTGCTGCCTCTTGAGCACAAAACAGAAGTGCTTTGCTATTAATGTTCATCGTCCAATCCCAATGAGACGGTTCAAGCTCCATCACAGGCCTTAACACGCCTGAAGCAGCATTACTGACAAGAATATCGAGTCGCCCAAATTCTTCGTCTATTCTGGTAAACATGTTTTTGATTTTATCAACATCACCTACATTCGCTCTCACAAGTAATGCCTTCCTTCCGAGCGCTTCAATCTCATTTGCTACTTCCTCAGCAGCACTCTTACTTCTCGCATAATTTATAACAATATCGTATCCTTTTTTCGCAAGTTCCAAGGCTATAGCCTTCCCCAATCCGCGACTACTTCCTGTTATAAGTGCAACCTTATTCATCTTTTTTCATCCCTTCTTCGTATATTTTCCCGTTTTTTTCAAAAAATAGAGTATGGCAAATATCAAGTAGTACTTCACACTACCCTCTAGAATAGCACGAAATCTTTCAACTTCTAAATCACGATACTAATGGAGGTTAAAACTATGTACGTCGGACGAGATATGACCGAGCTTTCTATGCTACCAAAGGACCAATGGAAAAAAAGTGAACTTGCCTTTTTTCATCATTCCTTCCAACAAATTGTGCCTTATTTAAACGTAGAAGGTCAAACCATCCATCAACAAATAGTCGAAGAAATCGAAGAACGAGGCGGGTTAAAAAGAACCGAAGCCAACTGGACCCACGGAACACAAACCACATATGAATAGAAAAGCGAAAGTGGCTCGCCCTGCGGCGTCAGGCAAATGAAGAACTCGGAGGTGATGCCTGCATCGCTGGAGAGTTATTCATTTGACCCAGAGCCGCAAGCCACTGCAGCTGGATCAAGAAAAGCGAAAGCGGCTCGTCCTGAGGCGGCAGGCAAATGACAGAACACGCAGTGAAGCCTGCTTCACGTAGTGGGCTGGCATTTGACCCGAGCCTCAGAGCCACTGCAGCTGGATCAAGAAAAGCGAAAGTGGCTCGCCCTGCGGCGGCAGGCACCAGGTCAGTACACGTAGTTAGGTGTGCTATCAAAAGTAAGGCAAACGTATTCTTTTGTGATAGCATTTTTGGAATACATTATTTCTATTAAATTCAATAGCCCCTGAGACCCTCTTTTTCCTCAGTGATCTCACCAAAAAAAATCTGAAAGTTGACTCAAAACCTATCTTTGTATCGGTATATATTCTTCTTTGAAAACAGCCTTTTCTAAAGTGTGTTCTCTTGTTTTTCAGAGATCTATTGTCATTACTTCATTTGAAATTGATGAGACCTCTGAGTTGATTTCACTAATAAAGCTTGTTGAAAAAGACTATTCCATCAAAGTTTGTCGCTTTTCAAGCCAGTCTCTAAACATTGGTATAGCTCTGCATCGGGTCAATTTCCCGTCTATTTTTGATGGGAATCGACAGTGACTTGAAGGGTTCAATCAAAAATGAGATGAAATAGCATACTGTATACAAAAGGCTGTTTTCGCAAAAATTGTGGCTTTTCGAACCAGCCCATAAGCTGTTAGATAGCTTTGCTTCGAGCAGCCTATGGGCTATTTTTGATGAATATAAATAACAAAACGAAGAATTTAATCTAAAAATAGATAAAATAGCAACTATACATACGAAAATTGCCTTAAAAAAGAAAAAAGCCTTCTATTCAGGCTTTTCTCCAGCTGCTTTAAAAGCCTTCCACATTTTCTGATGTGAGACCGGGAGAGCAAAATCATCTTCAATTTGTTGAGAGGTGATTGATCGCAAATCATCACGTTCAACGAAGGATTTCACTTTTCCCCGATAGACCTCCACATTCCAAGTTAGGTGTGAAAATACATGATCAATCTTTGTTAAAATTGCATTCTCAAAGCTAGCTTCAATGTTATATTCTTCCTTAATGAATTGCTCTAATTGTATTTTTCCATATCCAAATGAGTTAATCTCACAATTTGGAAATTCCCATAGATTTGCGAGTAAGCCTTGTTTTGGTCGTTTATGGAGAATGACTCTTCCTTCTTCATCTTCCAATATGACGGCTGCGAGTTCTACCTTTTTTGTGCTTTTTTTCTTTGTCTTAACGGGAAGTTCGTTTTGATTCCCCTGTTCAAATGCTTGACAATGCTCCCGAACCGGACATAACAGGCAAGATGGAGAGGTTGGACTACAGATTAACGCACCTAGTTCCATAAGAGCTTGATTAAAAAAGGATGGATTCTCGTGTGAGATCAACTCTCTTATTGCGGATTCAAAGACCTTTCTTGATGAAGATTTCGCGATATCATCCCAAATAGATAAGATTCTAGAGATGACTCTCATCACATTCCCGTCCACAGCAGGCTCTGGAAGCCCGTAAGCTATACTTAAAACTGCACCGGCAGTATAAGGTCCGACACCTTTCAATGTTGAGATTTTAGTTGGAGTATTCGGTACAATGCCGCCATACTTTTCATGTACTTCCTTAACAGCCGATTGGAGATTGCGGGCACGAGAATAATATCCAAGACCTTCCCATGCTTTTAACACACTTTCTTCATCCGCTTCAGCAAGAGCCTCAATCGTTGGGAATTTACTGAGAAAAGCAAGAAAATAAGGAATAACCGTATCCACCCTTGTTTGCTGGAGCATAATTTCAGAAACCCATACTTTGTATGGATCTTGGTCTTTTCTCCATGGTAGATCTCTTTGTTCAGCTTCAAACCAACCGATGAGGTCTTGTTGAAATTGCCGTATATCTATACCTTCTAGCTGTTGTTTTCTTTTTTGCATGTTTTACCTCCATGATGTTAGCGATACTTCATATTTGGGAATATACTAACTGTATACTTTTCTCAACCCATAACACTGAATTTTTTTGACACCACCATTAATACAACGATCTAATTTTCCAAATAATAAATGACAGGGAGTCGTTCTCACTTTTTTAATGGCATGAAAATAAGCTTCTGTTGGGATATTGAAGCTCTCCATATATATATTTTCTCCTAGTACTTGCCATTGAACATTTACTGCACCATAATCGGAAAGACTAGTCAAAATATACTTTATCTCATGTTCATAGACGTTTTTTTCTTCGGCTATTATTTCATATTGAATGACCATTTGATAAGTATTATTCATTGAAATTCCCCCTAGTTTTCCTTATCATTTTTGATAAACAACTCTATTTTACGAAAGGAGATGGTGGCTTGGACACTGGCACGCACGTTGTGATGGGGTTTGCTTTAGCCGGTTTAGCAACATTAGATCCCGTTGTAGCAGAGAGCACCGCCACATCGCAAGCAGTATTAATTACCGCCTTAATCGGATCACAAGCTCCTGATATAGATACCCTGTTAAAATTACGTAATAATGCTGTATATCTCCGCAATCATAGAGGTGTGACCCACAGCATTCCTGCGGTATTGCTCTGGCCTTTAGGTATCGTCGCCATTATTTATCCATTTTTTCCTGAAGCAAATTTGCTACACTTATGGATTTGGACATTTACCGCTGTTTTCCTGCATGTATTTGTCGACATTTTTAATGCCTACGGTACCCAAGCATTACGTCCTATTTCACCGAAATGGGTCGCATTAGGGGTTATCAATACATTTGATCCCTATATCTTTGGTTTTCATGTCGTAGGACTGGTATTATGGGGAATCGGATTTGATCCTGGATGGACGTTTATCGTCATTTACGTCATTCTTATTTTCTATTACATCATACGATTTGCTGTTCAGTTTACCGTAAAAGCCGCCGTACTAAAAACCATCCCCTCAGCCGAAAGAATTATTATTTCTCCAACGCTCCGCTTCTTTCAATGGCGAGTGGCTGTGGTCACAAAAGATCGATACTTCGTTGCGAGGGCATTTCGACGTTCTGTAACGATTTTAGATGAGTACAAGAAGATACCGGTTCCATGTACAGCTGTCATTCGCGCAGCAAAAAAAGATAAAAACATTTCCGCTTTTCTTTCTTTTTCACCTGTATTCCGGTGGGAAGTTGAAGAGCATGACGATAAATATGACGTTCGGTTTATTGATTTGCGCTATCGTAGCAATGGTCATTATCCCTTCGTTGCGGTCGTACATCTAGATCACGACTTAAAAATCTTGAATTCTTATACAGGTTGGATTTTTAGCGAAGATAAACTACAAAGTAAGTTAGAACCTTTCACAGATAGGTAAAAACGGTGATTCTACATCACCGTTTTTTAATGTATTTCATCTTCTTCATCTTCAAGTAAATGACTATATTTAGGGTTTTTAGCCGCAAATACATGCAGTTTATCACCGTAATTTTCAATCATTTTCCTGACAACTTTTTCTGTCATTTCAGTACCTTTGTACTCTCTCCCTGCCTTTGCATAAGTCGTCTCGAAGTCTTCCCATAGTAGTTCTGCCCAAGTCCGTGCACGCAAAGGAGAAAGTTCTGAGTTTTTTTCTAATAAAATCTTTGTTAGTCGTTCGTATATCTCATTCATCTTTATTACCTCCATTGCCAATATTTTATCATGTTTTTTAGTCATAAGCTTGCCTAGTTATCTTCATAATAAGAGTACGTAGTTAAGCTTTGTTATCTTTGTTTTTCTACGATGAGATGGGGAGGTAGTACGATGCGAAACAAAAGTAAAGGATTTCCAAACCAAAATAATAATAAGTTTGAAGGGGAACCACGAGCTAAAGCAGAGTACGCTTCTAAACGAGCAGATGGTACCATTAATTCCCACCCTCAAGAACGGATGAAAGCTTCTGGTAACCGTGAAAGTGATTCGATCCAATAATAAATAATAGGGGGTCGTGTTTATGGGAAACATGAAGAATAATTTCTTCAATAATAAATATTCTAGTCCATTTACAAAAGGGTGGTTTAACCCTAAGCATGCGCATAAACAAGCAAATGGACAAACAACCCAAACACAAAGTCTTATTATTTTAGAAAACGAAACACGAAAAAGATCTTAACTACGTGATACGAAAAGGAGCTATGTTTCATAGCTCCTTTTTAAATTACTTTTCCGTCCTTTAACATCGAAATAGGTAGTGCTTCTTCTTGTTTTCCACCTTGAAGGCGATAGCCCCAAGCAAAAATCCCATTCAAATAATCAATCTTATAATACTCACCTGGAGTGCCTTTAATTTCATAGATTTCACCAGGCACAAACTGAGTTGGATCCAGTAAATACGCTTGGGCCATAATAGATTTCCTTTCTAAGACAGCGAATTCATTCACAATTCCCAGTTGTTCTGCTTTGCGAGCTTTTTCTTTTAATGAAGCAATTTCCTCTCTTAATTCATGTTCTTTCATTTGGCTATATCGTTTTTCTTGATCCATTTATGTTCCTCCTTATTATGCGACGAGAAATTGAGCGAAAGAGGCTAGAAGATTTCTTCCTCTTTTAAACGATTCGCTTCAAACCGAATCCCTGAAAATGGTACAATGAAAGCGAAACAATGATCCAATTACCTTACCTCTAAAAGGAGTGCTATTATGAAAGCTGTACTAATTACAGGTGCTAGCTCTGGTTTAGGAAAAGAGTTTGCTTTATTGTATAGTGAAAAAGGCTATAAGATTTATGCTCATGGTCGATCAGAAGAAAAACTGTCTTCCTTAAAAGATCAACTTCATCGTGACGGTGGACAAGTAGAGATCATCACTGCCGATTTAACCAACGTAGATCAGCTACAGTCGATTTTCTCCCACATTTCACCGGATGATAAAGTTGAGATTTTAATTAATAATGCTGGTGTTGGTCATTTTGGACCTTTAACCTCTTCTTCACCAAAGGAACTGGAAGAAATGTTTTCCACCAATGTGATGGCTCCAATCCATTTAACAAAAGAATATATTACACACGTAGAGACCGGAAAAATTATTAACATTATCTCCACAGCCGGCTTACGTGGCAAAGTGAATGAATCTCTTTATTCAGCCAGTAAGTTTGCCCTAAGAGGATTCGCGGAAAGTATGCAAAAGGAATTAGCCACTACCAATATCACGGTTGTTAACGCCTATATGGGTGGCATGAACACCCCCTTTTGGGAAGAAAGTCATCATGTTTCTGATACATCCCGCTTTCGTTCACCTAAAGAAGTGGCCAACTATATTTTCGAGCAAGCTGAATCTCAAACTGAAATTATTCTAGAATCCAAAAAATAATTTACTCTTCCTGCAATTTGTCTAATAATCGCTCAATGTCTTCCATCCCAAAGCCCTTTTGATACAGGGCTTTTTTCATTCTTTGCACGTAGTCATACCCTTCATATTTAGAACTGTAGCGTTTATGAATTTTCAAGCCTTGATGATATAGTGCTGTCCAGTTCTCCTCTTCTTCATTTTCAACACTAATTGCTTCGTGAACACCTTTGAAAATAGAAGGAGAATACCCTTTGCGCATAAGGGTCTGATCTACTTTTTGCTTTTTTTGTAGAGCGGAGAGTTTCATATTTTTCTTCACGGTTTTTTCGGCTACCATTATTGCTTTTTCAAGCTCCTCTTCCCGTGTGAAGACATTCATAACTTGCTCGGCTATCGATTTTGATACACCTTTTTCAGCTAGCTCTTGTCTCACTCGCCCTGGACCCTTATCTGTCGTTGCCATCATCGTATTGACAAAAGCTGAGGCAAATTCTTCATCTTTTAGATACCCAAACTCTTTTAACTTATGTACAACCTCAGGAATAATCTCTTCTTCATATTCTTTTTTCAGAAGATAATCTCTTATCTCTTTTTCCGTTCGCATGCGATGGCTTAAAAAGACTAGAGAGGAATTAAAGGCTTTTTTGATGTCATCTTCATACTGAATTTGTGACATCATGAGCGCATCTATTTCTAATCCTTTTTGTAAATTAAACGAAATTAATACTCTCTCGTCGACGCTAAACGCATATTTTTCATCAATAAAAATATTGTAGCGTTCCAAGTTTTTCTGCTGAGTTGTTATTTTTGTGATCTTTCCCATTTGCAACACCTCTCTTCTACTTTAACACATTCAAAAAGGTTTTATATTAACTACGAAGGTAAAATAATAGTATTCAATTGGGGGCATTTCAATGAAAATCGCCATTACAGGTGGTACAGGTTTTGTCGGAAACCATTTAGTGGACTTATTGAAGAAAAATCATCAACTTTATGTGCTCACACGTAATCCAGAGAAACATCACCAACCAAACGTGACTTACGTCAAATGGCTCACTGCTGATAGTCAACCCGAACTAGAGTTAGCAGGAATTGATGCAGTCATCAATTTAGCTAGCGAGTCGATCAACAGTGGTCGCTGGACAGAAACACGAAAAAAGCGCATACAGCACTCGAGAAGCGAGGCGACTCAGGCTGTTTTCTCGATTATGAATGCTCTACCTGATCCGCCAAAAATACTTATTAATGCAAGCGCAATCGGCTATTATCATGCATCAAAGACCATCACCCATAAAGAAGAGTCCAAGCATACTGGCAGTGATTTTCTAGCTAAAACGGTTATCGAGTGGGAACAAGAAGCAAAAAAAGCGGAAGAACTAGGCGTGCGAGTTGTCATTACCCGTTTTGGCATTATTTTAGGAAAAGAAGATGGCGCACTTCCACGAATGGTCTTGCCTTATAAACTATTCGCCGGTGGTCCTGTCGGGTCTGGTGAACAGTGGATGTCTTGGGTTCATATTAAGGACGTTTGCTCCGCCATTGAGTTTCTATTGCATCATGATATCACTGGTCCAGTCAATATTGTGTCTCCAAACCCCGTTACCATGAAAGAGTTCGGATCAATTTTAGGGAAGGTTCTACATCGTCCGCACTGGCTTCCTGTTCCGTCCTTTATCATCAAGGCTGCTTTAGGTGAAATGAGTACCCTTATATTAGATGGCCAAAAGGTATCCCCTTCTGTGTTAGAAAAGACTGGATACGCTTTTTCGTTCCCACTCCTTTCGACTGCTTTAAAAGACCTTTATTCTTAAGGTTGTTATCGCTAAGTTTGTTGATTCTCAAACCAGTCAAACGGTTATATAGCTTTGTTTCAATGCTTTTTTTCGCCTTTTTTGATAAAATTCAACAGCAATTTTGAGGACTCCATCTAAACTACATGAAATAGCAATAATGGATACGAAAAGGTCGATTCTTACGTATGTTTCTTCGTAAAGAAGGAAAAAATGGAGAAGAATACATATGAAGGGAAGTTGTCCACATGGATAAGAAAAAACGACGAGATAAAACCAAATCAACTCTTTCAAGTGCTCAAGAGGTCACGTATTCTCGTGAATTTAAAATGGCTGATCGAGCAGGTGGTTATACCGCTAAAAAACCATTTTAGGTAAAACCTACCTTCATAACAAACTGTAAAAAGACCATAATAAAACCAGAAGGCATTAGCCTTCTGGTTTTATTATGATTAGGGGGAATTCACATGGGCAGAGCACACAAACATAAAACTCGAGATAAAAACAAAAATTCATTGCCACAAGTACCAAAGAACATGAAAATTCCAACTTACGGAGAAGAGTTCTCTGGTGAACAGGCGTCCCTTGAAGCGCAAGCAATGGCCAATGCAGCTAATCAACGAATTCAAACGAAGCGAAAGAAAAAATAAGCAGTCAAGAATCAGTTTAGCTTGACTATATTAGGAGCAGCAGGAAGTTCTAATCAGGTGAACGATAGACCTTCGTATTTCACTGTATAGGTAATAACCAAACCGGTGCTCACCAAGATTCATATCTAGATTCAATTTTTGTGTTTTTTTTATTTAAAAAGGGAGCTTTAAGCTCCCTTTTTAAATGTATTATCACACCATAACTTTACAAATATCATTCGTAAATTCCACTGGATCCTGAATTGTTAATCCCTCAATCAGCAAGGCTTGATTATAAAGTAAGTGCGTATATAAGGTTAATTTTTCTTCATCTTGCCCAAATGCATTCTTTAATGAAGTAAAGACGTCGTGATTTGTATTAATCTCAAGAATCTTATCCGCCTTCACATTTTGATTATCCGGCATGGCGCTTAGGATTTTCTCCATTTCTATGGTTACTTCTCCTTCTGTTGCTAGACAAACAGGATGATTTTTTAATCTTTTTGAGACGCGAACGTCCTTCACTTTACCTTCTAGCTCTTTCTTCATAAAAGCAAAGATATCCTTATACTCATTTTCATTCGATTCTGTATCGCTCTCTTTTTCATCAGACTCAATGCCAAGATCTCCACTAGAAACCGACTTGAATTCTTTTTCGTTGTAATTCATTAGCATTTTAATTGCGAACTCATCTACATCATCATTAAAGTATAAAATTTCATAGCCTTTTTCCGCAACCATCTCGGTTTGAGGCATTTTTTCAATTCGCTCGTAAGAATCACCTGATGCATAATAAATGTATTTTTGCTCCTCTGGCATTCTTTCTACATACTCCGCTAATGTAACCAGTTTCTTTTCTTTCGAAGAATAAAACATTAACAGATCTTGTAAGGTTTCTTTATGCATACCGTAATCACTATACACACCGTATTTCAATTGTCTTCCAAACGCATTAAAGAACACTTCATATTGTTCTCTCTCATTTTTTAATAATGCTTTCAACTCTTTTGTAATTTTGTTGTTCAAGTTTTTAGCGATGAATTTTAGTTGCTTATCTTGTTGAAGAATTTCTCGAGAAATATTAAGCGATAAATCCTCTGAATCGACCATACCTTTTACAAAACTATAATAATCTGGAAGCAGGTCTCCGCATTTCTCCATAATCAAAACGCCATTAGAATAAAGCTCTAACCCTTTCTCAAACTCTTTTGAATAGAAATCAAATGGGATATTTTCAGGAATATAAAGAATAGCGTTATAACGCACCGCTCCGTCTACACTAATATGAAGATGCTTAAGCGGCTTGTCGAATCCGTAGTGCTTTTCTTGATAAAAATGTTCATAATCTTCAGTGGTTAATTCATTTTTATTCTTTCTCCAAATTGGAACCATGCTGTTAACCGTCTCTTCTTCACGGTACTCGACAAGGTCGTCGCTTTCATTCTCTTCGTTTTCTTTTTGTTTGGTTGTCTCCATTTTTATTGGATAGCGAATGAAATCGGAGTATTTTTTGATGATACCTTTCAAACGTTGTTCATCTAAATATTCATCGTAATTTTCATCGTCCGTATTATCCATTATTTTGAGAAAGATTTCTGTACCAACATTTTCTTTTTCAACTTCCTCAATGCTATACCCATCGGCACCATGAGATTCCCATTTATATGCCTGCTCAGTGCCTAGAGCTTTACTAATCACAGTGACGACATCGGCAACCATAAATGCGGAGTAAAAACCGACACCAAATTGTCCAATAATATCGTGTCCATTCTCTAATTCATTTTCATTTTTAAACGCAAGAGATCCACTACTGGCAATTGTTCCAAGGTTCTTCTCAAGCTCTTCCTTCGTCATTCCAATTCCGGTATCGCTAATTTTCAGGACTCTGCTTTCCTTATTTGGTTCCACTTTAATGAAATAATCATCTTGATTGAAGCTCATTGATTCATCCGTTAAGGCTTTGTAATAAATTTTGTCGATCGCATCACTTGAATTGGAGATCAGCTCACGTAGGAAAATCTCTTTTTGAGAATAGATTGAGTTAATCATCATTTCTAATAAACGTTTAGATTCTGCTTTGAATTGTTTTTTGGTCATTTTTCATGCTCCTTTCAAATTTAAACACCCAATATGTATGTTAGCACTTAAGACCCTCGAGTGCTAACCACTACATAAATACCATAGATTTTGGAAAGATGTCAACTTGTACACCTTCATTACCGATCATCATCTACTCCGACTCTTTCCTTTCCCCTAACAATACATACTAGAGATGAAAAAGAAAAACACTAGGTAGTACAGTGGTTTTCTGAGCTATTTTTTCAACGAGGCTACTTTCGCAAAAATTGTCCCTATTCGCAGCAGTATTTATCTTGTTAATAGTATAGGTTTCGCGGCGTTTTTTCGTCTGTTTTGATGAATATCAGCAGTGAAATGGAGGAATCAATCAAAAACATGATGAATAGCCCCAATGTTTTGGAATAGAGCCTTCCTTAAGTTGAGGAATAGGTATCTCTACTACTCTGAAATAATGATTATCGCATTTTCACAGGGTTATACCCTTGTTCTCCGTACGGTTGATAGTGTTCCAACCACTTTTTTTCTAGCTCTGATAACGGTTCTTTTTCGTTAAAATGCTGGTCATTTAAGGTGTTGAAGGGTGTGTAGTTCACTTCAGCTCTATATAGTCGCTTGTTTCTTTCCGCTCGCAACCCGACCGTATTATCATTTCAACCGTCTCATGTGACATATTCAAATGAGCAACCCCCGTGTCCTCTATCAGTGCTTGAGTATTACAATCATCAAACGTCAAGGCACCTTCAAGATAAACCTTTAACACGTCAATTAAACTATTCAGCCTTGTCTCTGCCTCATCTAATTCATACTCTAGCGTGTTTTCAACTACAGAAAGATTTTCAAATTGAAGGGCTTTTTTAATCATTTTTAGTAGCTCGATGTTTTCTGGAGGGTTCGAATTGGTTATATGATAGATTTTGTTGGCTTCCGCTTTTTTAGGCGCTATGCTTAGAATATCCGCTACGTAATCTACCGGAACAAGATTGGATGTACCATTCTTCTTTGCAACCAGTCTATAGGTACGTTCTTCTCCCCGGCTTCTATCCATTTTGCGCTTGAATACATCAAGAGCACGCATAAATCCGTACAAGGTAAATTGGGAATCCGCTTCTCCAGTTTTTGAATCACCAACGATAATGGACGGACGGAAAATCGACACCTCCATTTTGTCTCTGTAAGAAAAAACAAGATGCTCCGATTTCACTTTGCTTTCTTCATAGGGATTATGAAATTCCCCGTGGATTGGGTAGAGCTCTTCTATTCCTGCCGTTAGCTTTCCGACTGTATAGGCCGTACTCACATAATAAAATTTTTTCACCTTTAAAAGTGTGGCCAGTTGAAGAATATGATTTGTTCCATCATAGTTCACAGCAAATAATTCATCTCTCAAATCCAAATCAAACTTCACAAGAGCAGCAAGATGATAAACCACCTCTATTTTTCCTGTTAACCACGCAAGATCCTCCCTATTCAGCCCAGCGTTTGGTACGGTGATGTCTCCTTGAAAAATATGAATTCGCTTTTGTTCATCCGCTTGGAAAGAACTTCTTAATCGATCAGCCTTTTCTACATTTCTCACTAAAATATAGATTTCGTTCCGTTGAGTTTGTAAAAGATTCTTAATGAGCCTACCACCAAGAAAGCCTGTTGATCCCGTCAAAAATATATTCAAATTGATCACTCCTGTTGATTTCGACCTAGTCGCTTATTTGGTTTATCATACCACAAATTGAGTCGAAATCGCTGTGAATGAGCGGGTTGGAAGATGATTACAAGGAAATCATAAACAATTATATAATTGATTTTATTCAAGTATCACTAGAAGCTGTAGTAACTAGAAAAGAGAATGTCAAACAACAATCTCCTTTCTGTGATTAGCTGTAACAATTCCTCAATCATTTTATTTCCACCTATCACAACATTCCTTCGTCCGCTCAACCGTATCCAATTTCACAAATTAATTCCATGTGTTAGTAGGGGACGTACAGCGATGAAAGAAGAGTAGCTAGTGATTATAGTGGCAAATAAAAATTGAATATCATACAACGGGTGTTGATTAAATCGCCCATTTTCATGTTGGTTCGTATTAAAAATAGACGAAATGATGCCCGAATCAAAGCGATATCATATTTTATAGACTGGTGCGAAAACAGCGTTGTGAAAAAATAGAGATGGGAAAAACGATTGTAAATGGGTGAGTTGATGAGATTTTAAGAGAAGTCGATGATATATCTGTATAGTTGGTGATAAATCTCGAGAAGTTGGTGATAAAAACTGAAAAGTCGGTGATATCTTCGTATATATTGTGGCTATTTCATCTGGTTTTTGATTAAATCGCCCATTTTCATGTTGGTTCCCATTAAAAATAGACGAATTGATGCCCGAAACAAAGCTATTTCACCGTTTATAGACTGGTGCGAAAAGCAACAATCTTTGCGAAAACAGCCTTTTAAAAAGAGATACGGTTGTAAAGGGGTGAAAATAGAGGATTTGGTCGTGAATTTCAGCTCGGGATGCGATTACTCACCATTGAACGGGATGAAATGTCGTGATGGATATTATTGGTTAATCAACACGCTTGATATAACACCTACATTCTAACTCAATTCACATGCTCTACCTTTAGCTCCTTCCTTTCCCAAAACCCAGTTTCCACCACTATTTCCTCACACTCCCTCCCCCGCTCAAATTCATACATAATACATTTCTTTAAAAAACTTGTTATAATAGAACATCGTAAGAGTAATAAGGAACAGAATCCTAAGATTATATCTTGCAAATATATATCGACAGGTGGAAATAATCATGAAAAATTATCGAGTACTACTGTATTACAACTATGTAACCATTGAAAATCCTGAGGAGGTTACGGCCCAGCACAAAGAACTGTGCGACGAGCTTGGACTCAAAGGAAGAATCCTCATTTCATCTGAAGGAATCAATGGAACATGCTCCGGTACAATTGAGCAGACAGATGCTTATATGAAAGCGATGAGACAGGATCCTCATTTTGCGGACACTGTGTTCAAAATCGATGAAGCAGATGAACATGCTTTCAATAAATTAAAAGTAAAGCATCGTCCAGAACTCGTGACCCTTCGTCTTGAAGATGATGTGAATCCAAATGAAGTAACAGGTAAATATCTTGCTCCGAAAGATTTCTTCGAGCAGATTCAACAAGAAGACACCATTCTTCTTGATGCACGGAACGACTATGAATATGATTTAGGACACTTTAGAGGAGCCGTGAAGCCGGATATCCGCAACTTCCGCGACCTTCCAAATTGGGTTCGTGATAATAAAGATAAATTAGAAGGCAAGAAAATCATTACGTATTGTACAGGTGGTATCCGTTGTGAAAAATTCTCAGGTTGGTTAGTAAAAGAAGGTTTTGAGGATGTCGCACAGCTTCATGGTGGAATCGTCACCTATGGTCAAGATCCTGAAGTAAAAGGGCAACTATGGGACGGGCAACTTTACGTATTCGACGAACGCATCGGTGTCCCTGTGAACCAAACAGAGCATGTAATCGTCGGAAAAGACTACTTTACAGGTGAACCTTGTGAACGCTACGTAAATTGTGCTCATCCACCATGCAACAAAAAGATTCTATGCTCTGAAGATAACGAGCATAAATATATGAGAAGCTGCTCGGACGAATGCCGAAAGAGTCCTGAAAACCGCTATATTCAAGAGCATGGCTTAACAGAAGAAGACGTAGCAGAGCGTTTGGCATTGATTGGTGGCCAAGGCGACGGTTCCTCCGGTATGATTATGAGATAAAAGATCCGAGTGTGGATTGTTTCTGATGCTATTAAGTTATTGTTTTTGTATTTGAGAGAAGCGATTGTTTAACATGTAACCTAGGGGGACAGTGATCTGTACACCTATTTGAATTTAAACTTGCTAAGGAACCAAGGTACCTGCCCCCTTGGCTCGAGTAAAAAATGTAAAAGAGCCACTACTCAATAAGTTTGAGTGGTGGCTCTACAATGCGTTGGCAGGGACAAGCTATCTGTCAATCTATCCCTCCATTATGAAAAGGAGCCAGAGGAAGAACGAAATCGCTAATCTCGATGGCTTAAAAAACTTTATCCCAATGATATATAGGTAAAATATAGTATAGTGATGACTATATAAAGTGGTGAATCAAACACAAGAAGGCTACTTAATTGAAATTCCATTATTCATTCGACGCAAATCAATAAAATCCTTCTTCTAAAATAAACAATTTAGTGAATAAACAAGGGTTGAAATTTCATATCCAGGGACCGCGACTTCCTTCTTCTTTGGCAATCAAAAATTTTGCCGTAGTGAATACCCGATCAACACAACAAAGGCACAACTAGCATTTATACGCTAGTTGTGCCTTTGTGACGCAAAATTTCCAATTGCTCCCTCTGAGAACTGCCCCCCGGCACCCCTGGCAATAATGTTCGCTTAACCTGGTAAATCCCTTCAAGAACAGTGGTAAAATCTTGTGAATGTAATCACCGTTAATCAAACAACAGACTATCACATTACAGTCAGGAATCTATTGTTTTTGTCTTTCTATCTTTTGTAAAGGCTCTTTTTCTGTGAAAATAAAAAACAACAAAAGGCCAATGGTACAAAACTCTTCAATGAGGGAATTTTTGCTCTTAAAGTGGATGAATAAAAAAGTTCATAGAAAAATAAGGGTGTGCCCTCCATTTTTTAAAAAACACAACCTCGTTAAGTATAGAATGAATGAGCGACTTAGCTGGCTAAACGTGGTTCTGAAAAGGTTTGCTTATTGAGAAATAACGTGTAAATAATTCTAAGAATCTTATGAGCGATGGCTATTAATGCTTTTTTCTTTCCTCTTCTAGCGGATAGTGCCCAAAAAGTGGAGGACATGGCTGTCTTCTTCGATCTTGAAATGGCCCACGCTACTTCACAAAGTGCGGTTTTTATATGTGGGGTTCCTTGTACGCTCTTGGTGCCTTTCTTTTCACCTGCACTTTCGTTGTTTTCTGGAGATACTCCAGCCCATGAAGCTAAATGTCTAGAAGAAGGGAATTGTGTCATATCTGTTCCCACTTCAGCTAGGATGCAAGCTGCTGTATGTTCCTTTATGCCTGGAATAGATAACAGAATCTCTTTTTCCTCTTGATAAGCTAGAAGAAGATTGTTGATCTTGTCTTCTAGTTCTTGAATGGACTCTTCTAAGAATTCTATATGGTTCCAAGAGCTTCTAATCATAAACATTTGGTGCTCATTGAGTGTTCCAAATAGAGATTCGGTAATCGTATTCGCTTTTTTTCGGAGAGAATGATGAATCGTTGAATCAACATCCGCCGAATCAAGATACCCTTTTTCCACTAATTGATTTAACAGTTTGCGCCCGGAAACCCCAAATATGTCGGAAATCACAGACCCAAGCTTAATATTTGAACACTCGAGTACTTTTGAAATCCTATTTTTTTCAGCCGTTAAATTTCCAATCCATTTCTTACGTAAACGAGTTAGATTTCGTAATTCCCGAAGGTCCTGAGAGGGAACGAAGCTCTTCTCGATTAATCCGTGACGAAGTAGTTTAGCAATCCACTCTGCATCTGAAACATCCGTTTTACGACCGGGCACATTCTTAATCCGTTGGGCATTGGCAATCGTAATATCGAAAGAGCCTTCCAGAATATTGTAGATCGGCTTCCAATAGATCCCGGTACTTTCCATTGCGATGTGAGTGATTCCTTTTTCTTCTAACCACTTTAATAATTCAAAAAGACTTTTAGTTAAAGTAGAAAAGGTTTTGGTCTCCTTTTCAGTGGCATCCTCATGATTGCCAGTGAGCGAACAAACGACAATTTCCTTTTGATGAATGTCCATACCCGCACAATGGGAAAGCAAAACGTCCATTAAAATCATCTCCAATTAAAAATGAAGTCTATGGAAAGTGGAATAAGCTTGGTCAAAAAGCATTTTTCTGTCCATGATCACCTTCAAAGCTAGAAGGGTCAACAAAGGGGTGTAACACAAGGCAAATTCCAAACAGTTTCGTATTCAGAGTTTAAACCACCACAAAAGAGCACGTAAAGTCTACTTTCCACAGCTTTTATCAGTATCGGCAAATGGAAAAGTGAAAAAACATGAGAAGATAAATTTTCATCCCGGGAGTGTGAGTGTGAAATCATCTGGGTTTCGTATACATTGTGGCTATTTCATCTGATTTTTGATTAAATCGCCCATTTCACTGTTGATTCCATTAAAAATAGACGAAATGATGCCCGAAACAAAGCTATATCACCGTTTATAGACTAAATTGAAATGGTGGGACGCAGAACCTGTCCCCTAGGAAGTTCTTTTACGTTTCTTATTCATGGTCCTCTTTTCGAATAAATTGGTATAAAAAGCAATTGAACCCAAAAGACAAGCATAGATGGTGAAAACAGGGAGGATTCCTACAAGGATAACTGAAAAATGATTTTCATGACCTTCAGTCCCGCCGCTTTTATCAACTTCTAAAACCGGGTCACTAAAAAACTCCGTCGTTACATACGTCAGTTTAAATACTTGTACCAACAAGAAAATTGTCCCAATAATTAATAATAAACGTAACAGTATTTTCCCAGAAGGTTTACGAAAGAATAATAGTTTCTTGAATCTAGTGTACTGGTTTCCAATTTGTTTGATCCAGTTCCAATGTAACCCTAAGTGGATTCCGACTATTAGTAGTCCGAGGATAGCCGAAATAATATGAAGAGCAAGCCAATTTATACCTGTAAAATATCTTAAATTAGGAAAGATAACCTCGGATATGAGTAACCCACTGATCATTATAATCAACATATCTAGTAAAAGGGTTATGTTTAATAAATAAGACAGTAAGACTTTTCCTTTTATTTTTTTTGAGACTATTCTTTTGCTCATCCCAATGATCCAATCTTTGTTTAACACTAAATGAATAATTAGTGCTACTCCCAATAAAATACTAGCTATTTCATGAAATGCTACACTGGTAACGGCTGGAGCATATAATAATATAAATGTAATTGCAATCGATAAATCAAAACAAAACTTAAAACGATTCTTTTTCATTTTCAATCCTCCTAAAAAAACACCTTTGATTTTGGCTCTTTTCGCATACTTTGTTGTTTTCGATTGTTTATCCGTACCTCTTTTAAGCTCGAACTCGAAAAGAGCATATGAGCATGCTTCTTTCAGACTTCAAGAGTAGGTACAAAAAGCAACAACCTTTTTTAAACGAGCATTAATTTTATTCATTAATGTCCTTCATTTCACTATTTAAATTTCTTTCAATATCATCCTAATTGCCACAGAACAGTTTACATCGTGTTCCTTTGCGTAATTGTTAAGTTTCCTAAAAGACTCTTCATCCAATCGAACATGTAATGGATAATTAAGTTTTTCTGACTTTTCTTTTCTAGGTCTTCCTCTTTTCGTTCTCCTATTTCCTTCTTCATCCATCCATACCTCTAGTGTAATAGTGCCATTTTGTTCGATAATTTGTTGACAATTATGCTTGTCCCAAAGATCTTTCGCTTTCTTTTTATAGATTTTAGATAGTTGAATATCTTCATCACTTAAGCCGATAAACTTTGCTTTCTTATGAAATTTTTCCTTCAACATATTCTCTAATTCTTCGTATGATGAAAAGGTTATTTGGTTCATTTTTTCACTCCTTTTTTATAGCACAAAAAATATAAATACAGTATAACATTTTTCGTGCTACAAAAAAAGAAAGAAATATGAATTTCTTTTGTCTTGGGATGCACAGGGACGGTACTCGTGCTTCCTTCATATATTGTAATTTTTGCATGATTTTTATTCTTGGTCACAGCGACGACTCGGAATTTGTCGAATGTGGATAGGCTGGGGATAGTGGATGGAATTGCAGAAATGAAGGCTGCTGTAACTGAAGTACTTAGAAATGGGATTTACGAATTGAGAGTACAAAAGGATCCACTACTGAAAAAAGAACTCAATAATTTGTTGTTCTAGAAGCTCAATATCCGCAATGAAACAGACTAGTACATTTGCCTGTGGCACCGAGGGTAACTGATAGTGTGTTACTGGTAAACAATTTGACATTGAGGGTAGCTGTCGACACTATGCCTTGCTACTTGCTTCATGGCTGTTTATTGCCACAGTGAGAGCAAGTTTTAACCTTTTCTTCTAATTATTTATCATCCATTTTAATATTTGTTATTGTTAAAAGCTCTTTTCGTATAAATTGTGACTATTTCATCTGATTTTTGATTAAATCGCCCATTTCACTGTTGATTTCCATCAAAAATAGACGAAATGATGCCTAAAACAAAGCATATCACCGTTTATAGACTGGTGCGAAAACAGCCTTGTTAAAAGCATGTCAGTCTGCCCAAGTCGTTTTTCTTAATCGATCAACTGTTAAGCAGACATGAATGTCGGCGACTAAAGTTACAGTCTAGACTGAAGTCTATTTAAAAGTCTTAGGTTAACTGCATGACTACTTTCTTTACCGGTCCATACTATCACCTCATACTCAAGTGTAGATACCAAATTGGAATGTTAAAGGAATGTACTGCCTAAAGACAGTGGAGTTCGCCCCCCCATTTATAATTTAAAAGAGGAAGCACTACAATCCAACTGCTGCACTTCTAACCTACTCTTCGACAAAACTCGAGGCGTCGCTGTGACCAAAATTTTTGTTCCTCGAAACAAAAGAGACTCGTCACCCAACACACTATATTAGTAGCATGCTAAAGGACAAGCCCCATTCATCATTTTAGTTAACGTAACACCAACTGCACCACACACTCCACGTGTGTTATCATTTATGGTTGATACATTTTCACGAAAGTCTATTTTCGCGTTAATGTGTTCCCCCAAGAAACGCCTAAAATGGGATACCCTATTGATTATATTTATTTTTCGAAGAAATATCGCTCTATATCGGGTATTTTTTTTTAACGCGATCGATTTAAAAAAATAGCCCTAAAAAATACATCTTAAATCATACCCCTTTTTAAGGGTTACATTCCCCCAAGATCAGTCATTTCTAATGTATGATAGCAACAATTCTTCTAACCACTTAGGTACATAATCAACCTTTTTGCTCTTCATAATTTTGTCTAAAATTTCTGCTGCATCTTCTTCTTTAAAAAATCTATCTCTAACGTAGCAGTCATTACTGCAAAACTTTCGCTTTTGTACTCTTTTAGATAGATATTCGTTTCTACAGTAGTCACACTGAAGTTTATATATTTTTGGATTTTCCTTTTCAAATTTCCTTTTACATTCAGTTGAACAATATTTCCTTTTTGCTCCTCTACCTTTTTGCTCTAATTTTTCTCCACAACTCAAGCAATATACATGGGTTATTTCTCTTAAACGACCACCCGCTAAAGCAGGTGGATTTAGACATAAATGTCACCGACTAAAGTCGCAATTCAAGACTCAAGTCTTCTCAAAGTACCTAAGCTGAAGCATACTGAATTTGACTAAACTCACTCCTCAATCTTGAATATAT
>NZ_JAYKTS010000032.1 GCF_037024155.1 Bacillus sp. 2205SS5-2 | reverse complement strand
GAGGTAGATATCCAAAAATCAAAACCAGCTTAAATCAAGTAATGGTGCCATAGCCAATCTTTAAAAATGGTCATTCCATTTTAGGGAGGGTGCTTTTTTGTGTCAAAATCAGCATCAAAACCCATTTTCGTATAAAAAGAGCCAATTAAAAAGAAACAATCTAGTAAAACCACTCATCCATACAATTTAAAAAGGCCCCCGAAGGAGCCCCACTTAAATACTTACTGGTTGGACGCTTTTTTCTCGTGTCCTCTTACCGGCCAGCTTTCTACTCCTTTAAGTCCTTCAATGTCATCCGCATAGAAGACAGGATCTTTTCCAGCTTTTCTTTGTTGCATGTAGTTATCCAACGCTTTGAAAGCAATTGGTGCAAGTATCCCAATCGCAATTAAGTTCGTTATTGCCATCAGTGCCATCGACAAGTCTGCTAATCCCCAAACGATTTCTAATTGCATCACTGCGCCAAATACGATCATACCAAGAGCTAGAATTCGATAAACAAGAAGTGCACTCTTACTTTCACTAATAAAAGGTAGATTCGCTTCCCCGTAATAATAACTTCCTACAATCGAGCTAAACGCAAACGTGAAGATCGCAATTGCTAAGAACATACTAGCCCAAGAGCTGAAGTGATCGTTCATCGCAGCCTGTGCAAGTTCAATTCCTTGAATTCCTTCTGGAAGCCCAGCACTGTACGTATCAGACATTAAGATAATGAAGGCAGTTGCCGAACAAACCAATAATGTGTCAAAAAATACCCCAAGTGCTTGAATGAAACCTTGCTTAACAGGATGTGAAACTGCTGCAGTTGCGGCCGCATTCGGAGCACTACCCATACCTGCTTCATTGGAGAATAATCCCCGCTTTACTCCATTCATGATTGCTGCTCCAATTCCACCGCCAACTACTTGTTCTACACCAAATGCACTTTTAAAGATGAGAGAAAATACATCCGGAATTAAAGTGATATTCGTAATCATGACATATAGAGCTAGAATAATATAGAATAAGGCCATGAATGGCACGATAATGGATGAAAACATAGCGATTCGCTTTACACCACCAAAAATGATGGCAGCTGTTAGCACAGTTAAAATTCCAGCAATCACCCAAACGTTCCAATCAAATGAATTATTAAACGCTGATGCAATCGTATTACTTTGCACTGCGTTAAATGTTAAACCAAAAGATAAAATAATCGTTATTGCAAAAATAGTGCTCATCCAACGCTTTCCTAGCTGTTTTTCCATATAGTAGCCAGGTCCACCTTTAAATCCTACCTTATCCTTGGCTTTATAGATTTGTGCTAATGTACTTTCAACGAAAGCACTCGCCCCTCCTAAAATAGCGACGATCCACATCCAGAAAATCGCTCCTGGACCACCTAGCGCAATCGCAATGGATACGCCTGCAAGGTTACCCGTACCGATTCTCGTTCCTGCTCCGATGAAAAAAGCTTGTAGAGAGGAAATTTGACCTTTCTTATCCGTCGTTTGCACATCTTTGTCACCTAGGAGGCGAAACATCTCTCCAATATGACGAATTTGAACAAATTTTGAGCGAATCGTAAAATACAAACCTAATCCAAGTAGTAAGACAATAAGGATATATCCCCATAGTACTCCGTTCATTTCTCCCACAATATTATTAATAAAATCCATAAGAACCCCCTGCGAAACTAGTTTTTTACATTATCTGCTAACTAATTAGAATAGTCAAGTTTTTTTGAAAATTATGTCTTTTAAGAACGAAATTTGTTGCTTTCTCTCTCAATCTACAAAACTTTACTTAAAAATGATTTCGTTCGTTCATGCTGAGGATTCCCAAATAATTCTTCTGGTATATTTTCTTCGACAATATAGCCACCATCCATAAAAATAACCCGGTCACCAACTTCACGTGCAAAGCCCATTTCGTGGGTTACGACAATCATAGTCATCCCTTCAAGTGCTAGTTGCTTCATGACTTCAAGCACTTCACCCACCATTTCTGGATCAAGTGCAGAGGTTGGTTCATCGAATAACATAATTTCTGGTTCCATCGCAAGGGCTCGAGCGATCGCCACCCGTTGTTTTTGGCCGCCGGAAAGGGAGTCCGGATATACATCTGCTTTTTCCCTTAACCCAACCTTATCAAGCAATTCCATTCCATTTTTACGTGCTTCTTCTTTCGAAATTTTTCTCACTTGAACAGGAGAAAGCATAATATTTTCAATGACAGATTTATGAGGAAATAAGTTAAACTGTTGGAATACCATCCCAACATCGGTTCTGATTTTATTTATATTTGTGTTTTTATCTGTAATATCACGATCTTTAATATAAACATGTCCGCCCGTAATACTTTCTAGTAGATTTAAACAGCGGAGAAAGGTTGATTTCCCTGAGCCCGAGGGACCAATGACAACGACAACCTCTTGTGATTTAATTTCTGCACTAATTTCCTTCAAAACTTCAAGCTCTCCAAAAGACTTCTTTAAATTTTGCACTTTTATCATTCTGTATTCAGTCTCCTCTCCATGTAGTTAAGTAAATATGTTAGTGATAGAGTCAGAATGAGGTAAATAAACGCGACCGAAATATACGGTTCCCAAACTCTGAAGTACTGACCTTGAGCAGCTCTTCCCCAATACATTAGCTCTGGTGCTGCAATAACTGCCCCTAGTGAAGATTCTTTAATTAACACAACAAATTCATTGCCTAGTGGTGGTATCATACGTTTAAAAGCCTGAGGTAAGATAACGTGGCGCATTGCTTGAACATGGTTCATCCCTAAAGAACGGGCTGCCTCCATTTGACCTTTATCAATGGATTGAATCCCCGCTCTAAATATTTCTGCTATGTACGCAGTTGCATTTAAGGACAATGCTACTAGGAGGGAAAGAATCGTATTACTATCTGAAAGAAAAATGGGCATAACACCAAAGTGAATTAATAGTATTTGTACAAATAAAGGAGTTCCTCTAAAAAAATTAATATACCAAATGAATGGAAGTCGAACGATAAGTTTTACGGACATTCTTCCAATTCCCATTAGTAATCCTAGAAACGTCCCAATTAATATTCCACCAACGGAAACTCCAATGGTGACTAAAGCGCCTTTTAGTAAAAAGGGCAAGTACTCTACAACAATATCCCATCTAAACATATAATTGCTCCTTACTGACTAGTCTATGTTTTCATTGCTTTCTATGTATAAAATAATTTAGTAAACTATGTTTTTAAAAATAGCGTAACGAAAAATATCGTTACGCTATTTTTTATTGTTTATTCTCCTTGTTCTAGCAAAATACCTGTATTTGGATCTGCACCAAACCATTCTTCATAAATTTCAGCATATTTTCCACTCTCGATAACTTCTTTTATTGCTGCACTAATTTCCTCTTCAATATCGCTACCTTTTGGAAACATCAATCCATAGAATTCTGACTCAAAGTTTTCTGGGTCTTCGATTGTTAAAAAGCTTTTATTTGGGTTGTTTTTAACATATTCATTTACAACTGTATTATCAGTTACAACAGCATCTACATCGCCTTGATCTAGTGCCATAATGGCAACAACATTATTTTCATATTTCATAATATCCGAACTATTTTCACCTAAGATTTTTTCAGCTGCGGCTTGTCCAGTTGTACCATTTTGAACACCTACCTTTAATCCTTTTAAATCTTGAGCACTTTCAATCTTGACGCCCTCATTAAACATAATCATATGAGTGGACTCAAAATAAGGTCGAGAGAAATCATAGGTTTGTTTACGCTTATCGTTAATGGTGATACCAGAAACTGCTAAATCAACTTCATTTCCTGCTTGTACAGCGGCGAATAATGGATCCCAACCAATGTTTTTTAATTCGTATTCATAGCCTGCTTCTTTCATTACGGCATCAAGGAAGTCCACGTCGAACCCAACAATTTCACCCTTGTCCATATATTCAAACGGAGCGAAAGCTGCATCTGTCCCAACCTTCAGCGTCTTCTTTCCATCTCCATCTCCATCTCCGTCTCCGCTCGTTTCACTCCCACAAGCCGTTAATAGGGCAAGTGCCGAAATGGTCATGAATGCTAATATTCTTTTTTTCCAAGATTTCCTCATGTTTTTCCCCCTGTGAAATAGTTTTTATATTTTTCTAACTATTGTAATTATACATAATTTTATTAATATTTCAAACAAATAAATTTTTATTCATTACTATGAATATATTATTTTAATAAAATTCAACGAACATAAACCGGGTTTCTCCTTGTACCAGCTTTAATATTCTTCTAAAATAATGGGACTTCCTATCGTCATACTAGCAATTCCTTCTTCGTTTTTACGTATACCAATCTGCATATTCATTTTTTTTCTATTTGCAGTTAATAACTGGTGCTCCCAGCGCTTGGTGAAAGCAGAAACAGATACAAATTCTTCTTCTTGTAATGTTTCAACAGGGATTGCACCTAGTTCTGCTAAAATGGCTTTTGCTTCTCCGTTAATATTCTCTTTCTTTGACAGCATTTTCGTTCCCCTTAAAGTAAAGTAGACTCGGTCATTTTCACGAATGTCTTCTAGCTCCTCTAAGGCATCTTGCAATTTTACTGCCTTGCTCCCGATTGTGTAGGAGCGTAACACTTTATAACGATTGCCCTCTTTTAGTAGAATTAACGAAACTTTTTCATTGATTTTTTTAGTAGAAGTAGTGCCAACTAGCTTAATATGATGATCCTTTTGTTCATTTTTTTCCCATGTTAACAGCTTATACTCTGATTTTATTTCTTTTTCTAATTGTTGGAAATTTGTGGATGAAGGGATATATGTAGGTTCATATGGGGTATAAAGCGTCCACTCCTCGATTTCAATCGATCTATTGTTCAGCATATGAATAAGGGCTACTATTTTTTCTTCTTGTCCCTTTGCTTGCTGAAATTGTGGATAAAGACTGAACAATAAAAATAGAAATCCGATTAAAACTAGTATTTTTTTCATCAATGCCTCTCTCCCTTCCTTAGCAGTATGGTCGAACGGAGAAAGAAATATTCCATGTTTGCTAATTTTACTAGCTTTCTAGTTCACTATAATAAATTGTTTAAACTTAAGAACTAGACACCACTAACGAATAAATGGCTTTCTTCACAGCAGTGTATACATCATTAAAAAAATAGATTTAGGGGCACTTTTTCTTGTTTTTCAGAAAAAATCACTGAATAATCGGAAAATTACATTGAATATAAAAGGCTGTTTTCGCAAAGCCACAAACTTTGCGAAAACAGCCTATCAAAATGATTTTTCAAACAAAAAGAGCTTTTAAAAATCCCCTTCAGCACAAGGATAATACCTTAGGGGATTTTTTAAGGTTATATTATTTTAGATTGGGCTTTTATCCTTTAATCTGATAAATTCTAGCTTCATAAGGCTTTAAGGTAAAGTCTGTTATACCTTGATGATCCTCTACCCCTAGGTTGCTCAACACTAAATTTTCATACGATAACATTAAGGACTTCTGTTGATAGTTTACTGGCTGATTGGATAAATTGGTTATAATCACGAAGACATCCTTATCCAACGTACGCGTGTAAGCATAAATTTGCGGGTTTTCCGCCAGTAATAAATCATACTTTCCGTAGCTTAATGTTAGATGACTTTTCTTCAGCCTAATCATTTTCTTGTAAAATGAGAGAATAGAGTCCTCATCTTTTTCTTGTGCTACCACATTAATTTTTTTATAGTTTGGATTTACCTTCATCCACGGTTTCGATGAGGTAAATCCTGCGTTAGATGCTGTCGACCATTGCATTGGAGTACGGCTGTTATCGCGAGCACTTGCCCAAATAACTTCCATAATCTCTTTATGAGAAGCACCTTCTTCCCGTTTTAAGCGATACATATTCTTCAATGCTACATCATCATAATCCTCAATCGACGGAAATTGAACATTGGTCATACCGATTTCCTGTCCTTGGTAAATATACGGTGTTCCTTGCATAAAGAAATACATAGCTGCCATTGCAGTAGCACTTTCTTTCCAGTAGTCACTATCATTTCCCCATGTCGACACGACCCGTGGTTTATCGTGATTTTCTAGGAATAGTGCATTCCAACCATTGCCTTCAAGACCTTTCTGCCAGCGAGTTAGAACTTTTTTCAGTTCAACAATATCTAAAACAGGATTCGTTTCAGCATCCCATAGTCCCAGGTGCTCGAATTGAAAGATCATGTCCATTTTCCCATGATCTTCTCCGACCCAAAGATCTCCTTCCTCTGCAGTCACTCCGTTTGCCTCTCCAACTGTCATTACATCATAATTCCCATACGTATGATCCTTGAATTCTTGTAAAAACTTATGAATACCCTCTTGATTCATATGCATATCGAACGATTCAACATATTTATCATTTTTGGGGTTTGGCATATCTGGAAAACCAGGACGTTTTTTAATATGGCTAATCGCGTCAATCCGGAACCCATCGATTCCTTTATCCAACCACCAGTTGACTGTGTCATACAGAGCTTCACGCACTTCTTTGTTCTCCCAGTTCAAATCCGGCTGTTTCGTTGAAAAAACATGCAAATAATATTGACCTGTGTTCTCATCATACTCCCAGGCAGATCCACCAAAAATACTTTCCCAGTTGTTCGGCTCTTTTCCTTTTTTGCCGTCACGCCAAATATACCAATCTCGTTTTGAATTCTCTTTAGAAGAACGAGACTCAATAAACCAATCATGCTCGTCACTCGTATGATTAGGTACGAGGTCAATGATTAGTTTCATCTCCCGCTTATGAACTTCCGCTAAAAGCTTATCAAAATCTTCCATTGTACCAAAGTCATCCATTATATCTTTATAATCTGATATATCATAGCCGTTATCGTCATTCGGTGACTTATACATTGGACAGATCCAAATGACATCAATTCCTAAGTCTTTAATATAATCTAGACGACTTGTCATTCCATTTAAGTCGCCAATTCCATCATTATTTGAATCTTGAAAGCTACGTGGATACACTTGATACGCCACCGCTTCTTTCCACCATACTCTATTCATATATACACCTCTATATCTTAGTTTGCGCAATCGTTTGCATTCCGATAAAAAAATATATTCCTTGCTACTTTTTGTAGTTTAACGCTTACTTCTCTATTTAGCAATAATAAAGATAGTATTTATTTAGTAGGATATACTGTAAAAAACGTTTTGTTAACCAGAATCATTTTTATGTTGACATATATCCCGAATCCCTCGTATGCTTAGAATGAAAAGGTTATCATACAGAGGGGGAAATGACATGAAAGAGAAGACACCATTTAAACCGATTGATTTAACGTTAGCTGCACTATTTGTAGCGATGACGGCAATTGGGGCCAATATTACAACGATCGCTCCATTTATGCAAATTGGTTCGGTTCCAATTACACTTCAAACTTTTTTTGCAATATTGGCGGGATTAGTCCTTGGAAAACGCCTGGGTAGCATCGCCATGCTAGTATATTTGCTTGTAGGATTAGTAGGAGTGCCTGCTTTTGCAGGATTAACCGGAGGCTTTGTTGCAATCACCAAACCAACATTTGGTTTCATTCTATCCTTTATTCCAGCCGCTTATGTGGCAGGGTTAATCGTTGAGAATCGAAAAAACATCACATTTTATATGCTGGCTGCGCTGATAGGTACAGCCCTCAATTACATCATTGGAACAACATGGATGTATTTCGCCTTTTTATTTTGGGCGGGAGCTCCAGAAGGATTCACCTATATCATTGCTTGGTCTTGGATGACTCCGTTTATGCCAAAAGACATCATCTTAGCTATTTTTGCTGGAGTGTTTGCTACTCGTTTACAAGCATCTGTTCTTTCACGCAGTCGTTTTCAAAGACATTCGCCGGCAGGCCAATAAATGGAGGAATTTTTCGTGAACTGGAATGATCTTGCTCACCAAGTTATTAATGGAAAAGAGTTATCGGATATGGAAGCATTAAGTATACTAGACTGCCCTGATGAAGATTTATTACCCTTACTACATGGGGCTTTTCAGATCCGCAAATACTATTTTAGCAATAAAGTGAAACTCAATATGATTGTAAACACGAAATCTGGCCTCTGTCCAGAAAACTGTGGCTATTGTTCGCAATCAAGCATCTCTTCTGCCCCAATTGAAAAATACCGAATGGTTGATAAAGAAACCATTCTTAAAGGCGCCCAGCAAGCTCATGCCCTGAATGTCGGTACGTATTGTATTGTTGCAAGTGGTCGCGGGCCAAGTAATCGAGAGCTTGATACTGTCGTCGATGCAGTCGAAGAAATTAAAGAAACGTATCATTTAAAAGTTTGTGCCTGTCTCGGCTTACTAAAAGAAGAGCAAGCACAAAAACTTAAAGACGCCGGTGTTGATCGCTATAATCATAATATCAACACCTCAGAAACCCATCACGAAGCCATTACCACCTCTCATACGTTTCAAGATCGAGTGCAGACGGTAGAACTGGTGAAAAAGAGAGGAATCTCTCCGTGTTCAGGTGTCATTATCGGAATGAAGGAAACGAAACAAGATGTCATTCATATGGCTAGAACGCTGAAGATGTTGGATGCCGATTCGATTCCTGTCAACTTTCTTCATTCCATTGAAGGTACTCCGTTAGAAGATGTAGATGAATTGAATCCTCGCTATTGTCTCAAGGTGCTGAGTTTGTTCCGCTTTATGAATCCAACCAAAGAAATCAGGATCTCAGGTGGACGAGAGCATAACCTACGCAGCTTACAGCCATTAGGTTTGTATGCTGCAAACTCCATCTTTGTAGGGGATTATTTAACCACGGCTGGTCAAGAAAGCACGGCTGACCATCGTATGTTAGAGGACCTTGGCTTCGAAATTGACTACGTGAAAGAGGAAGCAATACATTAAGAAAGAAACAAGGTTCCCGTCAACGACAAAAAAGATGAGACCGATATCGGCTCATCTTTTTTGTTGGAATTTTACTAGTAAACGGCTCAATGTTAATTCTTTCATAGAAAGGATTGACCAATCAGATTTGGCTAAATAAGGATAATCTCCGACTCCGATAGAATACATATCCGTCGCAAGAATTCCCGTTAATCCCGCTTCTCCATCTTCTATTGCTACACAATCCCTCGGCTCCACCCCTAACAAAGAAGCAGCCGTTAGAAAAATTTCTGGATCTGGTTTCCCATTCGCTAAAGTTTGAGGATCGACGACCACATCAAAATACGCTGCCAATCCCACTTGTTTTAAAACTCTCTGGGCATTTGAAGAAGATGAAGCTAAAGCCGTTGCGATCCCTTCTGTCTTCAATTCTTCCAAAAAGGAAAGAACCCCGGGGAAGATAGACTGGCTGTTCATTTGATTTATGTACGTTTGATAACCAGCATTTCTTTTTTCACCAAATGCCTGCTTCTCTTCCGCCTGATAAGAATTCGGAGAGCGATCCGCAAGTTCTTTAATCAAACTACTACGAGATTTCCCTTGAAAAAAAAGATTATCTTCTTCTGAAAATACTGCACCCATCTCATTAGCCACTTTTTTAGTTGCTAAATAATAATAATGAACCGTATCTACAATTACTCCGTCAAGATCGAAAATAACTGCTTTGATTGACGACTTCATTCTATTCCTCCTCGTTCTTGATGCTTCTATTATACAGGAGACATTACGGAGGATGAGAAAAAACGTACACTTCCAATAATTAGTAAGTTATATTACCTCAATGTTTACGAGAGGCTGTTTACACAAAGTTTGTTGCTTTTCGAACCGGTCTTTAATTAAGAAATAACTTTGTTCCGGAACATCTTTTCGTAGAGTTTACAGTGAATAGGGGAAAGTGGTGAAAGAATTTGAGATGTGCATAAATCTTATAAGTCGTGCATGAGCGATTCACTGGAGACTCAGCAACTCGAAAAGAGAGCTCCTATAGCAGATACTAGCGATTTCCCCCAGCAATTTTATATTCACACAAAAAGATCCTGATAATAAAAACTAGTTATAGACAAACCCTGTTTTCTATTATTTGGCATAATTCAACGACTTACGGGAAAAATGAGGCAAGAGTTTTCTAACAAAGGAGCGTTTTATAATGAATGATTCGATGCCAAACTATCCTTCACCCTATTGGAGGGACTATGTAACCCTTCCCTCTTATCCTTCCATCGAAGAAAATACACAAGTTGACGTTGCCATTGTGGGGGCAGGAATTACCGGAATTACCACCGCATATTTACTCACAAAAGCAGGTTTAAAGGTTGCTCTCATCGATGCCGGAAAAGTCATAAACGGAACAACAGGGCATACAACAGCGAAAATATCTGCGCAACATGGACTAATTTATCACGAGTTAATCGAACATTTGGGCGAGAATCAAGCTAAACTCTATTATGAAGCGAACAAGGAAGCCCAATCCTTTATTTCAGCCCGAATAAATGAATATAAGATCGAATGCGACTATAGTGAAGAAGATGCGTATGTCTATTCCGTTACAGAAGAAAGTAAACAAAAGATTGAAAAAGAGTACGCAGCCTATCAAACATTGGGAATTCAAGGGGAACTTGTTCAAGATTTGCCTCTAGACCTCGAGATTCACAATGCAGTGGTTATGAAAAATCAAGCACAATTTCATCCTATAAAGTACTTACTACCTCTACTCGATTTTATTACCGCTAACGGAGGGATAATCTTTGAGGAAACCCCCTGTCTTGAAGAGGTAGCAGATGATGGAAACCGCATAGTTCATACGAAAAATGGTCCCCATATCTCTTGTCAGCAAGTCGTTGCTTGCTCACATTTCCCTTTTTATGATGGAAATGGATTTTATTTTGCCCGGATGTATGCCGAACGTTCTTATACGGTAGCGATCAAAGCTGAAAAAACTTTCCCTGGAGGAATGTACTTAAGTGCAGATGAGCCAAAAAGATCTTTACGTTATACAAACCTAAACGGAGAGAAACTCCTATTGATTGGGGGAGAAAATCATAAAACAGGACAAGGAGAAGATACATTACAGCACTACGAAAATCTCCAACAGTTCGCCCAAGAGGTGTTCGGAATTAGGGAATTCCCCTATCGATGGTCAGCCCAAGATTTAATGACATTAGACAAAATACCTTATATTGGGAATATAACCAAGAATAAACCAAACGTTTACATAGCAACAGGGTTTCAAAAATGGGGTATGACAAATGGAACCTTAGCGGCGAATTTGATTTCCGATTTGATTTTAAATCAACCCAACCGTTATACAGAGCTTTACACCCCCTCTCGCTTCAAAGCAGACCCATCGCTAAAAACATTTATTAAAGAAAATACAAATGTCGCCTACCAGTTTTTAGATGGCAAATTGGGTGGCGATCGACTATCCCTCGATCAACTTTCCCTTGACCAAGGCGGTGTAATTACCTTTAACGGCGAACGGACAGGCGCATATAAAGATAAACAAGGTCAAATGCACCTAGTGGACACGACATGCACTCATTTGGGGTGTGAGCTTGATTGGAATTCTGGAGAACGATCTTGGGATTGTCCATGTCATGGTTCGCGTTTTTCCTATGATGGACAGGTATTAGAGGGCCCTGCCGATCAACCACTAAAAAAATTACAAGAGTAAGCGCATATGACTCCTACTTGAAAAACGTTGAGCTTTTTTAAAAAAGGAGAAGTTTTTTTCATATTCTTTCATATATTGATGGAGATAGGATATGGAAGGGGGCTGGGAGATGGCGTACTTATGGGGCGTTGATTCGCCGACGAAAGTGACGACAGACCTATATAACTGTGTGGTAAAGTCTTTAGGGAAACCCTCCTACTGGGGACGTTACTTAACGACCGTCGAAGGAGCTTCAGACGGACTGACAAGAAGTGAAATTGATCTCCTTCATAATAGTGGGACAAAAATTTTGCCCATTTATAATAATTTTTCAAATGCGACTGGATTAAGGGAAGGACGTGTGGTAGCTCAAAATGCGACATTTGCCGCACAGAGATTAGGCATCCCAAAAGGAACGCTTTTATTTGCCTATATGGAAAAATCCTTCAAAGTCGATGAGGACTGGATTCGAGGCTATGTTGACCGCATATATTCAAGTGGCTACCTCGCCGGTATGTATCATGATCCTGTGAACGGAGACTTTCTTAAAGCCTATTGTGCCGCTATCGATAAAGATGAAGACGTTGCCCTACAGCTTATTTTATGGAGTGCAGAGCCTGAGCGAGGCGTGAGTATTAAACGAAGAGTTCCAAAATTCCGACCCGCTAAACTACCTTGCCAAAATAACACTTGGGGCTGGCAATATGGGCGAGATGCAGAAGCATGCCCGGTTGATACGAATTTATTTGACGAACGATTGTTTAGTAAGCTGTATTAATGGGATTTGAAGCCAAAACAAGCCAGAGTACCTCTGGCTTGTTTTGGTTTCTTTCCATTCCAAAATATGCATAGATTCTAGCTCTATAGTTCCTAATATGGGTTCTCAACAACTATATTGCTCAATACTATTTTCGCCTATTTTAATTCCATTTATTTTTGCATAAAACTATTCTAAGGAAGCGGTTTTGGATTATAACTGGAACCCGTCCAATCCGTTAACTCACTAATGGCTTGCCAAATAACAGGGAAAAACTCAAACTTAGCCCCTCTCTCAAGTGCCTGAGCGGGAATCCCCTTCAAGCTTTTAGTTTGCAACCCAATCATTCGACGAACAAGCTGAATATGCTCATATCGATAAGCTTGGAATTTCTCGTCAAACTCGTGTAAATTCTTCATTAGCTCATATAAAACATATTGCTCCTCAGGGTTTTTATGCAATTCCAAAACCGTAACCGTATGCTTTTGTAAAAGTGCTGAAAATGGTTCCCAAAGAGTTGGACCTAATTTTAATATTTTATTAAAACCTGGTGAGTCTTGTCCACTCCCTTTTCCTAATGCGAGGCGAATTTTATGATAGTCTCTTGGCGATATTTCTTTGATAATATCAAATGTATGTGGCAGATGCTTTAAATGTATTTGCACCCTTCTTAATTGTGCTGAGGCTTCACTTATTTCTTCTTTCTCTATATGTTCTTTTGTAAGATGAAGACTCTGAAGAATTAGCTTAAAATGAAGCTCTGAAATTTGATGAATCACTTGAAATGTTAATTCATCATGACAGCTGCGTTCATCCGCTGATTTTTGCAACAATAAGAGATCTTCAGTACGGATATACTTTTCATAGTCAGTGATATTCGGATTCATTATTTAGCTCCGTTGCCAAAACCTTATCTAACTCTATAAAGGTAAGTTTCATTCCCTGTTCCACGTGTCCGATTTTGCCTAAGCTACTTTCGTTTGATCTAACACTCCGAGGGCGTAAATTCCCATACAACGAATGGTACATATCAGCGTTATCTTTTTAGGTGATACTACGCTGATTTTCGATAGTTTGACAGATTCAGACTTGCATTATAGTCTCGATCTATCTTCAAACCACATTCTGAACAATTGTATGTACGGTCTGCTAATTTAAGGTCTTTTTTCAAATGTCCGCAATCACTACAAGTTTTTGACGATGGATACCAGGTATCAGCTAGTATAAGTTTGATACCGTGAAACTCACATTTGTACTCCATTTGTCTTTTAAACTCATGTAAGCATTGCTTGGCAATTGCTTTTGAAAGATGTTTGTTCTTCATCATACCTTTAATGTTCAGATTCTCCATGACAACTTTAGAAGGCTTGGTTTTCACTATCTTATTCGTTGTTTGATGGATATAATTTTTTCTTATGTTGGCTAATTTACGATGAACTAACTTTACTTTTTTCTCGAGTTTTATAATGTTGCTTGTTTTGACAAACGTACTCCCTTCTTTATTTAATTCGTATTTTTTAGATACGTTGCGCTGCAACCTACGCAATTTCTTTACTAATTTCTTAACTTCATTCGTTTTGTTAATGTTTTTAAATTTCATTCCGTTACTACACACGGCTAATTCTTTTATTCCAACGTCAATCCCAATGACTTCATCTGTTAATTCAACTTGTGGACTCTTTGGTTCTTGTTCGTGACTAGGGACAATTCTAACCTTCTTTGCCAGGATCATCTTCTACTAACTCCCTAATCATTTTCTTAGCTTTGTTCGCTCTTTTTCCTTGAAGCCTACAACTAAACACCGTGACGATTTAAATCAAGTCTTCAACTAGCTCCTGTTCTTCGGTTTTCTCTGTATAATCTATGATTTCAATGGTTGTTCCATATTTATCACACAGATTTTCTATTAATTCATATCCGAACCGAATCAAACGATCTTTATATAGAATGACTACTGTCTCAACTTCTGAATTCGTAATCATATCTATTAGTTGATTTAATCCCTTTTTATTGTAGTTAATCCCACTTCCAATATCAGAAATGACTTCAAATTGATATCCTTTTGCTAACATATACGTTTTTACATTTTCAATTTGTCTTACAAGGTCGTCTTTCTGTTGATGTGAGGATACTCTACAATAACCTATCACTTTTTTGTTTAATTGCTTTTCTCCTTTAATCCCTAAGAAATGATCTAGCTGCTCTTGAGAGTAGTATCTATACCCTGTTGGGCAACATGATCTGGTTTGAACCTACCTTTCTAGTCCCATTCTCTTAACGTTTGGGTACTCTTTCCAATTAATTCTGCAAACTGACCAATTGTATAATATTTCATAATTTCACCTCTGACCTTATGATAATCTATTAGATTATATAAATTCAATAAGGTTATATAGACTTATATAATATTCACTTAACTGTTGTTACCCCCCTTTAGTTGGTAACTCTCGTAACACTGCTCGCACTGGACTACCGTCTCCACCAACAATTGATAGTGGCAACGCAATGAGTTCATACTCTCCTGGAATTACCGCGTGAAGGTCAATTCCTTCTAGGATGTTAATTGAGTGCTGATACAATTCATGATGAGCAACCAATTCTTTACTTGAGATTGGATCAACCGATGGTACATCTACTCCAATCAAGATTACACCCTTCTGAGCTAGCAGCTTTGCTACACCACTTTCAATCGGAGGAATTTCTTCAGGGAAAAGAGTTTCATCTCTCCAGGCATTCGTCTTAAAGAGAAGCCGTTTCACTTTGGACAAGCTCAAGCTTTCAATTAGCTCACAAGAAATGCTGCTCTGCTCCGTTACATCAACGACCGTTGCTTTGCCTATATAAGTTTGTAAGTCTAGCTCGTGAATTCGCTTCCCTTCTTCATTAAAATGATAAGGTGCGTCTACATGAGTACCACTATGGGTACTCATTTCCATTTTACCTACATTAACAGAACCGCTTTCTTCCTTACTCAACGATAACCCAAAAGAATAAGGAGTATCTCCTGGCCAAACCGCGATTTTTTCAGATAGCTGTCTTGAAATATCAAAAAGTTTCATGTGAAACACTCCTATTACGCTATAATATTTCGCTTGTTTTCAAATCTTTCGTATTTCTTTTCTACCATAATATTCTTTAGTACTTCCACACACTTATAAACATCCTCAAAGGAACAGTACAAAGGCACAGGAGCCAGACGAATCACATTTGGAGAGCGAAAATCTGGAATAACTCCTTCCGCTTTTAACGCTTTGCAAATTCTTGCGGCCTCATTGTGTTCAAGTGATACATGGCCACCTCGCGTGGCATCATCGATTGGATTCCCAATCGTAAAATCGAATTCGTCCAGCTCATCCCCAATAAGCTTCATTAAGTAAGAAGTTAATGATAACGATTTTTCTCTTAGGTTGATAATATTCGCTTCATTCATCATTTCTAGTGACCCTATTAACGGTGCAGAACTTAGAATATGTGGCGTCGCAATTTGAAAAGCACTTGCCGATTGTGCAGGAGTAAATTCATGGCTCATATCGAATTGCACTGATTTATCCGAACCAAACCAGCCCGCAAGTCCTGGCTCGACACCATGATGATGTTCATTCACATAAAGAGCTCCGACGCCGCCTGGGCCACTATTCAAGTATTTATATGTACACCAATAAGCAAAATCTACTCCCCACTCACTAAAATAGTGCGGAATTGCGCCGACAGAGTGACAGCCATCAAATCCGATCAAAATTCCTCGTTTATGGGCTTCAGTTGTTAAATATTTCAAATCTAACAACTGACCCGATCGATATAAAACGGTTGGTAACACAATCAGAGCAATGTCTTCTGTCATCGCTTCCACAATGTCTGTTTCTTTTAGAAAACGACCATCTTCACTTTTCACTTGAACAAGGTGATCTTCAGGAGAATATCCCTTCAACTTTAATTGACTTTTAATTGCATAAATATCAGATGGGAAGTTTAATTCATCGCATAAAATCTTCGTTCTTTTTCCAGAAGGCTGATAGAAGGTGGCTAATAATTGGTGAAGATTAACCGTAGTGGAAGCGGTTACAATTATCTCCTCTTTGTTAGCCCCAACTAACGGAGCCAGCTTCTCTCCTAAAGTTTCAGACAAATAAAACCATGGATGTTCTCCCTCTGTCCAGCCGTCAATTCCTAGCGATTTCCACGCCTCCATCATGGAGTAAACAGCCCTCTCAGCCCGCCTGGAAAGCAATCCTAATGAATTGCCATCGAGGTAGATTGTTTCGGGTTGTAGGTAAAATTCGCTACGAAAAGGGGATAGGATATCTCTTTGATCGAATTCTTTCGCAAATGATAAAGCATTTTCCATTATGGATTCCCCTCCTACATACTCTCTCTTTTCAAGGTATAGGACAGACGATTAAATGTCAATATTTTCTGAATTATATCCACTTGAGCTTCTCCCTTCCATCTCCATGGTTAGCCTTACTTGAAGCTATTTTCATAAGGTTCTTTTCATATACTTTGTTGCTCTGGGCACAAAGAAAAAACAGGCAGAAAGGTTTTTTCGATTGAATTCCTACTTTTCATCTTGTAATGAGGAGTTTTTCATTAGGAAAGGCAGTTTTCGTTAGCTATGTTTCTTCAACTCTATGTAAATAATCCATGTTTTTTTTGCCGCTAAGGACAGGTTTTTGTGGGGGAAACTGTCGGAGTGGAGGCTGATTTGCATCATTCAATCAGGTTCTTTTCGCATACTTTGTTGCTGTAGCATACAAAAAAGGATGGAACCACTCTTTTCTTTCCTCAATTCGGATTTAAAATGATGAGAAAAGATGCCCGAAGTCAATCTCCATCACGAATTAAGGGCTAATTTGAAAAACCACAATCTTTGCGAAAACAGCCTTTCGTATCCATTGTGGCTACTTATTTTAATCATAGAGAGCATTCTCCATGTATTAAGTGAAGTCGACAATCGTCAATCTATTAATGATTATACCTTTTTCATCAGCATGACATCCTCAGTTACGAACGTAAATCCTAATGAGGTTAAAGAAACAGCATCCGGAACGGCTGATTCTCCGATACTAATATAGTGAACCTGATCTTTTAGATCTAATAAGATTGCCTGAATCATGTCAGGAAACTTTTGATTCCACTGTTGGGATATGAACGGGGCGAGAATTTCCGCATACCCCGTATCCTTTCGAATCGTCACACCAAAGTATCCACAGATCTCTTTTTCATATTGAAATTCATAAGCAAAATCAAAAGCAACCGAATCATAATATTCTTCTAACATTAATAATTCTGCTGGATTTGATTCTGTCGATGAATTAACTAATGGCTTTATTTTTTCAAATTCAAATTGATTACTTCTATTTGAATTTACCCAATATGGGGCAGCTTCCATTTTTTCACTCGACCGGCCGATTACTTTCGATCTTCCCGTTATTTCAAATCCTTTCGATTCAAAAAATTGAATTTGTTTCTTCCATTGAGAACGAAAGCGTTGTGCCAAAATTTTCCCTTCATATTCCTCGCTGGTTGCAAATTCAACCACATGTTGAAATAACTCTTCTTGTAATTCCCCTTCATAACCTGGTAATACCCATGGATAACCAATCGAAACAAAATCTCCACTTCCCGTAAAACTACAGTATCCCACCAACTTCTCCCCTTCAAATGCGAAATAGCGTGATTTGGGGTGAAACGACGCGCCCTGTCTAAAAACAGTCGGTGAGAGCGTTGGTTTCCAAGCAAAAGGTAATACTTTTGTTCGTTCTATCCAAAATTGATATTGAGCCTCTAAGTCTGCCTCTGTCTCAAAAAATCTTTTCTTTATATTCACCTCGACACCCCTCCTTCTCCTAGTCATTCAACTTTATCACTCTTTTCCCAATAGATAAAAGCAAGGCGCTAGAAAATAAACGCCAATACCTTTTAAAAAGGCTGTTTTAGCAAAGTTTGTGTCTTTTCGAATCAGTTTATCATCTATGAAATAGCTTTGTTTCGGGCATCATTTACGAAAAGCGGAAGTGGCTGCCCAGGGACGGCAGGCATCTGGCAGAACACGTAGTGAATCCCGATTCACGCAGTGGGCTGACAAATGCCCTAGTCCCTAGCCACTGCAGCTAGATCACGAAATGCGGAAGTGGCTGCCCAGGGACGGCAGGCATCTGGCAGAACACGTAGTGAATCCCGATTCACGCAGTGGGCTGACAAATGCCCTAGTCCCTAGCCTCTGCAGCTAGATCACGAAATGCGGAAGTGGCTCGCCCAGGGACGGCAGGCATCTGGCAGAACACGTAGTGAATCCCGATTCACGCAGTGGGCTGACAAATGCCCTAGTCCCTAGCCTCTGCAGCTAGATCACGAAATGCGGAAGTGGCTGCTCAGGGACGGTAGGCATCTGGCAGAACACGTAGTGAATCCCGATTCACGCAGTGGGCTGACAAATGCCCTAGTCCCTAGCCACTGCAGCTAGATCCGTCTATTTTTGATGGAAATCAACCGTAAAATGGAAAATTTAATCAAAAATATGATGAAATAGCCACAATGTATACGAAAAGAGCCTTTAAAAAAACTATTTACATTAACAAATATATGGTATATCATACTAACTGTATTACACACAATAGTACAGTTAACACAGTAAGGCAAAGGAGGGAAATCATGTTTGACATTGATATTAGAAGTAGGAAACCGATTTATGAACAGCTTGTCGATAAAATAAAGGAGTTTATTATTAGCGGCGTACTAACCCCAGATGAAAAGCTCCCCTCAGTCCGCCATCTATCAAAGGAACTAACCGTCAATCCCAACACAATTCAAAAAGCATACAGAGAATTAGAGCGAGAAGGATACCTTTATTCGCAGCCTGGAAAAGGAAGTTTTGTCGCTCCTTTACCCGATTCCTTGCAACAAAGAAAGCTTCAACTCGTAAAAAAAGAGCTTCTGAAATTAATAAGCGAAGCCATTTTCCTCGGTCTAACAGAAATTGAGTTATTGGAAATATATACAACAGTGATAAGCTCACATCCAAAGGGGGAACAGTTATGATTCAACTCATGAATGTCACTAAACATTTTGAAAAACAAGAAGCCGTAAAAGACGTTACCCTTTCTGTGAAAAAAGGAACGATTTATGGATTACTCGGCTCAAATGGTGCGGGGAAAACAACTCTACTCAAAATGCTAGCCGGCATTTATCGTCCGTCAACAGGCAGTGTTCTTGTAAAGGAACAAGCGGTTTTTGAAAATACTACGATTAAGGAGAACATGATCTATATTCCTGACACAATCTATTTCCTTCCACTTGCTACCGTTGAACAAATGGCAAGCTATTACCAAAATATCTATCCAACTTGGAATGAAGAGCGTTACCGCAGCCTAGAGTCTGTTTTTTCAATAACGCGGAAGCAAAAAGTTCACCGACTCTCAAAAGGGATGCAGCGACAAGTTGCTTTTTGGCTCGCTCTCTCTTGTATGCCTGAGTTACTTATTTTAGATGAGCCCATTGATGGGCTAGATCCTGTCATGAGACAAAAAATTAAAAATTTATTATTTCAGGATGTTGCCGAACGAGAAATGACCATTATTATCTCTTCCCATAACTTGCGAGAAATTGAAGATTTATGCGATCATGTCGGGATTATGCACAAAGGTCAACTTTTGATTGAAAAAGAAATAGACGAGCTAAAGGCCGATACCCATAAAATTCAAGTGGCCTTTCGACATAAAGACCATAGAACAAAAATTCTCGCAAACTGTTCCGTCCTTCACCAAGAGCAGCGCGGAAGTGTTTCTCTCTTTATTATCAGAGGAGAAGCAGATGCCATCTCAGCAGCATTTACTGCCCTTGATCCACTTGTATTTGATTTATTACCGCTAACTTTAGAAGAAATATTTATTTATGAAATGGGGGATCACGGCTATGAAATCAACAATATCCTTCTTTAACATTTCTATTTTTAAACAGGATTTAAAGCAACATGGATGGATTGCCTTAGTCTTTTTCGCAGGATTACTGTTTGCGGTTCCTTTGCAGCTTTTACTAAAAGGAAACAGCCCTTACTACAGCATCACGCACATCGATACATTGTTTAAAGTTGCAAGCGATATTCAACTACTCTTACTCTTCAGCGTTCCGATTTTAACGGGAATTTTCTTGTTTCGGTATATACAAGAAAAAAAATCTGCTGACTTTGTTCATAGTATGCCTTTAAAACGACTCGAATTGTATGGAACTCACGTCATTAGTGGAATAAGCATGCTCGTCATTCCCATCTGGATGACAACTGGAATTATCGCCATCGTTCAACCGTCCACTGCTTTCTATTTCTCTGGTACAACACTGTTAAATTGGGCAGGCATTTTTACCCTCTTTGCCACCTTTTTATTCTTAGCCTCTGTTGTAGTAGCGATGGTTTCAGGAATGTCGATTGCTCAAGGGATTTTAACGTATATTTTCTTGTTCCTACCTGCAGGTGTGCTCTTACTGGCTTCAAAGCATTTAGAGATCTATTATTTTGGATTCTCGACTAACTATGTAACTGACAATGAAATGTTAAGCTGGTCACCACTCACTCGCTTAACGGAATATTATTACTCTGATAAGCTCTTATCGCAAGTAGAACTGCTTGTTTATGTATTCCTAAGTATATTCTTGTTTTTACTAGGATATTTTCTCTATAAGAAACGTTCCGTCGAAGTGGCTACGCAGGTGATATCTTTCGCCTATTTAACTCCTATTTTCAAATATGGGGTTACGTTTTGTACGATGATTTTGTTCGGAATCTACTTTTATTGGGAGAATACTGCTTGGTCTTATTTCGGGTATGCACTAGGAGCCGTCATTGGCTATGCTGTGGCTGAAATGGCCATTCGCAAATCGTGGCAAATCTTTGATAGTAAGGCGCTCAAAGGATTCATCGTTTATTCTATTGCTTCTGTGTTTATTCTTCTTATCTCGGCAGTAGATGTTGTTGGCTATGAAACAAAGTTACCGAAAGAAGAAGACATAAAAGGGGTTTTCCTCGGTCATTCTAGTTTTGAACTAATACAAGGGGAAGAAGAAAATCGGAATATTTTCATTAATAACCCTGAGTTTATTGATAGTGTTTTATTACTTCAAGAAGTGATTGTGAGTGAGGGCGAAAACGTTCATATACAAAGCGTGCCGAACCCGGAAGACTACGAAAATATTTTTATTGCCTATCAACTACAAAACGAAAACACGATGGTCCGTGAATATACAATCAAACGAGATTCCATTCAAAAAGTACTCAAGCTTGCAAAAGAATCACCATCGTATAAAAAGCAAACCTATTTCTTTTCAAAACTAGATACTAAGATTGATTACATGGAATTTAGTGATCCTGAGCGAATCCTCACAAAGATTGTCGGAGACTCCGACCAAATCGAGGCCTTCACGCGTGTGTTAAAACAGGATATTTTATCTGCGACACTGGAAGAACTTAATGGTCCGGTAAAGCATGAGGCAAAAATGTCTATTTCTACTGAGGAAGATTTGTTCTATTCTATTCGTGAATCGTATAAAAACACGAATAAATGGCTCGATGAACAAGGATATACTGAAGAAATTACACTTACAGCTAAGGAAATTAAAAGAATGGAAGTTTTATCCTTAACAGATGAAACTAAGCATTATGACACCCATGAATTTTTCCACGAGGACGATTTGTGGGGCGCAAGTGAAACCATCACGGATCCTCAAAAAATTCAACAGGCGTTGGAGACGTATAATGGCTCATATGAACAGTTTTCTAAGGATAACCGTGCCTATATTATTAGGTTTTTCCCTCGCAGCAATCAAGGATCCTTTTATGGCGAAGTGAGTAAAAATAACCTGCCTCATTTTCTAAAGTAATCAGAAAATCGCAAGAAGCCAAAGGCAAGTCATAAAAGACACTTATTCGTACGTATCAAAAAGGTATTCACTCCCATCAGTGAATACCTTTTTCTTAGGCTCTTTTTGTATACATTGTGGCTATTTTCGCTTTTCTTGATCTAGCTTCAGTGGCTTGAGGCTTGGGTCAAATGAATAACTCTCCAGTGATTCAGGCATCACCTACGAGCTCTTCATTTGCCTGTCGCCTCAGGGCAGCCACTTCCGCTTTTCTTGATCTAACTTCAGTGGCTTGAGGCTTGGGTCAAATGAATAACTCTCCAGTGATTCAGGCATCACCTACGAGCTCTTCATTTGCCTGTCGCCTCAGGGCAGCCACTTCCGCTTTTCTTGATCTAGCTTCAGTAGCTAGCAGCTATGGGACAAATAACATCCAACTCCAAAGGTCAGGACCTTCTCCGTTGGATAACATTTGCCCGCCGCTGCTGAGCGAGCCACTTCCGCTTTTCTTGATTTAGCTTCAGTGGCTAACAGCTATGGGACAAATAACATCCAACTCCAAAGGTCAGGACCTTCTCCGTTGGATAACATTTGCCCGCCGCTGCTGAGCGAGCCACTTCCGCTTTTCTTGATCTAGCTTCAGTGGCTAGCAGCTATGGGACAAATAACATCCAACTCCAAAGGTCAGGACCTTCTCCGTTGGATAACATTTGCCCGCCGCTGCTGAGCGAGCCACTTCCGCTTTTCTTGATCCAGGTTTATGAATGATACATTTTATACCACTTAACAAAAGACGTCAGCCCTTCAAGTAGTGAGGTGGACGGGGCAAAATCAATTTCCGCTTGGAGCTCCGTAATATCTGCATACGTTTCCTTTACGTCCCCAGGCTGCATTTCTTTATATTCAATGTGAGCTTCCTTCCCTGTGAGGTCTTCTAAGAGAGACACAAAATCCCCTAATTTCTCTGGGGAATGACTGCCAATGTTAAAAATAGAATAGGGAGCGTCTTCTTCTTTATATACTTTGGATAGGAGAGCAACGACAGCTTGAACGACATCGTCAATATACGTAAAATCCCTCCGCATATCTCCATGATTGTAAAGAGAGATTGGCTTTCCGCCTATGATTTTTTCCGTAAATGAATAATACGCCATATCGGGTCTTCCCCACGGGCCATAGACCGTGAAAAAACGCAGACCTGTAGTCCGGAGCCCATAAACATGACTATAGGAATAGGCCATCAGTTCATTTGATTTTTTTGTAGCAGCGTACAAGCTGACTGGCTGATCGACACGATCTTGGATGGAGAAAGGTTGCTTCTCACTTTCTCCATAAATTGAACTAGACGAAGCGTATAAGAAATGCTCAATTTGAGAACTTTTGCAGGCGTTTAGTATATGAAAAAATCCAGAAATATTGGCAGAAATATAGGCTTTCGGATTTTCTAAACTGTATCGTACACCTGCTTGTCCGGCCAAATGAAGAACTTTTTGTGGCTTATATTTCGCAAAAATGTCGAGTACTTCTTGTTCCTGTTCAATATCCACCTTTTCAAACATAAAATGGGGATGTTGAAGTTGGTTTAAACGGTCTTTTTTTAATTCCACGCTATAATACGGATCAAAATTATCTATTCCAATCACATCATAGCCTTGTTGAAGCAATCTTTTTGTTACATGAAAACCGATGAATCCTGCTGCTCCCGTTATAAGGATAGTCATTATGTTTCCTACTTTCACTTTGGATATCAACTTCTATTGTAAAGAAAAAATCAGTGAAAGAAAAACATCACTCTCTGCGAACATGATCTTTATCTACACGATGTTTCTTTCTGTGTGATGAAACGAGTTTAAAAGGAAGTGTTTTTATTAGGGCATTGAAAAAGTGACATTTTAGGGAAAGGGTGTTTTCGCAAGGATTGTGGCTTTTCGAATAGGAATATATCCCCTGATATGTATGACTTCGTGCTCTTTTCCAAATGAAAACTTCTCCATTTCTAGATGAAAAGTAAGAAAGCAGTCGGAAATGACGAACTGCAACTCCAATCGGTTGGACTCGCCTACTAAACCACAAAAAGCTCTGGAAGATTTTCAGAGCTTGTCTCAGTCAAAATATAGATGATAATGATTCGCACAGCCCGGATTAAAGCGCGCTCGACAATTTGGACACCGCTCTTGGCAGCTTTGGTAGGCTTCAATCGTCAGCTCGTTCCAACAAGAGCCACACAAAATAGCTTTCGTTTGTTTCTCTTGTTTCCCCCAGAGAATCGGAACGTGGCCGGTCAACTCCTCATGACATTGATAGCAAGGAAAATAAGTCTGACAGCACTTAAATTTTAGCGCGATAATATCTAGTTCAGATGAATAATGACAGCATCTTGTTTGTTCATCCATTTCGATTCCTTTGACTGTCACGTTTGAATTCATTCTCTCACTCCATTCCTTCATATTTACTCCAATAGCCCCATCTTTCCAATTAAATTAGTAGACTTCCCAACTTATTAGCTCCTAATCTCAAATTTATATGGAATTAACGGTTGAAATTATGTATTTTTATAGTATGACTACCAAATTTTGTTTTGATAAGGAGTATAAGATGAAACGTTTTCTACTAATGATGATTTCTCTCTCAGTCATTTACTTATTTATATCCACCGATAAGACTACGACCAAAGTCGCTCACACTCATTCAACCACTCATCCTCTTCTAATCAAAAAATCGATTAAATCCACTAGAGAAGATTTTTTTCAATCGTCTGCCGCTTCTTTGTTGCCTCCATTGTTAGAAGCCTCTTATCCTGCTCCAACCGAATGGGGACTAGATGTGACCGGTGTGAAAAATTCACTCTCGACAGAGCAAAAAGTAGTGGCGCTTACCTTTGACGCCTGTGGGTCTACTACTGGAAATGGTTATGATGAAGAGCTAATGACTTATTTAATTCAAGAAAACATACCTGCAACCCTCTTTTTAAATCAACGCTGGATACAAGCCAATCAAGAAATTTTCACAAGTCTTGCCGAGCACCCTTTATTTGAAATTGAGAATCACGGAACACACCACCGACCTCTAAGCACTGCGGGTCAATCAGCATACGGTATTCCCGGAACGAACAGCCCTGAGGAAGTACTAGAAGAAGTGATGTCCAACCACCGCTATATTGCTGAACTAACTGGGAGGGAACCGAAATTCTTCCGTTCAGGCACTGCTCATTATGATGAAGTAGCCGTTGGATTATTAGGGGCACTGGGCCTACAGGTTGTGAATTTCGATTTGAACGGAGATGCAGGTGCTACATTCTCCTCTCAACAAGTAGAAAACTCACTCTTACAAGCTCAGCCTGGTTCAATTGCGATTCTCCATATGAATCAACCTGAATCTGAGACAGCCGAAGGGATCCAGCTCGCAGTACCCAAGTTACGAGACCAGAACTATACTTTTGTAAAATTAGAGGATTATCCCTTGCAATAAATTGCTCATAATACTATAGCAGATTTCATAAAGAACGTTACTTCTCGCAGAATGATCTATTCCGATAAAAGAATAGAATTCAGTGCCTGTTCTCGCCTATATTTGTCTCTAGGATTAACTAGAGGGCATTTTCATTCATTATTCGCTTCTATGAGTAACAATGATTACGAAAGGGCCTTAGCTCATGTCCAAAGACGCTTCTTGCTAAAGTTCTACTAGTGAGCCTTTCTAATTATGTAAACGTTTACATAATTGTGATGAATATGCCCAATTAGGTTCTATTTTCCATTATAATAGATATAGAGAGAAAGGAGACGTGGACAGATGCATCACCCCATGATTACGCTCGATACTCTAAAAAATATGGACGTACTATCAAGCCTATCTCCAAAAGAAATTAAAGAAATAGAAACTCATCTATACTTTCGGCAATATAAAAAAGGACAAATGCTGTTTTTCGAGGGAGATCCTCGCGAGCGCATTTATCTGATTGTCAAAGGATATATACGATTAGAAAAAACCAACTCAAGTGGCTCAACACGTTTCGATGCCTTTTTAAAGCCTGCTTCCTTTTTTCCTTACGAAGGCTTGTTTCATGATGAAGCCTATTCGTATTCAGCAGAAGCATTTACTGATGTAGAAATTTTATATATTCCTACTTTCTATATGGAGGAAATTATCAAAAAAAATAAAAAGTTATTACTCCACTTAGTGAAATGCTTAACCGATAGAATCGTGATGCTTGAGCATCGGCTTCAAGTAATCACGAACTCTCATGCATCAAAGCGCGTTTTACAGATTATCGGCTATTTAGCGGAAGATCTCGGGGTAAAAGTAAAGAAAGAAATATTTATTCCCTGCCCATTCACCACGATAGAATTGGCTCGAATTACCGGAACGACAAGAGAAACCGTTAGTCATGTGTTAAATCAATTTAAAAAAGAAGGAAAACTTGAAATCAACCAAAAACAATTAATTTTAAAAGAACCTAATATCTTTATAGCCGCTGTCGAGTAGCCTGGTTATTCGCAACTCCACTCTGTGCCTAGATTCTATTCAAAATAAAAAACGCTAGAAAGTCTCTTTATCTAGCGTTTTTTTCGTTCGATACTTTCCTATCCTACTCCGAAAAACAGGTTGCTCTTGAGATAACTGCAGTTCCGGCATTTCCTTGCAATGCTTCATATGCCTTGTCTAAGGAAGTAATAATTACCTTTCTGCCCGGTTTTGAATCAACAAAAGCGAGAGCTGCTTCTACTTTTGGAAGCATACTACCCGGTGCAAAGTGGTTTTGTTCGATATACGAAAGTGCTTGCTCATAAGTCATTTCATCAATGTTTTTTTGATTTGGTTCTCCAAAATTAATCGCAATTTTTTCAACAGCTGTTAAGATTAGGAGCACATCGGCATCTATTAGCTCAGCCATTTTTTCTGTCGCAAAATCCTTATCGATAACGGCTTCTACACCGATTAGCTTCCCTTCCTGCTCTACAACCGGGATACCGCCACCGCCCCCAGCAATCACAACAAATTCTTGGTTCACTAGTGCCTGAATACTGTGCTTCTCGACAATATCGATTGGTTTTGGAGAAGGTACGACACGACGATACCCTCTTCCTGCATCGCTTTTCATGACGTAACCATTTTTCTCAATCAGTTCGTTCGCTTCTTCTTCTGTGTAAAAAGAACCGATTGGCTTTGTTGGCTGTAGGAACGCTGGATCCTTTTTATCAACCAGAACTTGTGTCACCATGGTTGATACTTCTTTTTCGATGCCTTCTTGTTGGAAAACTTCATGAAGTGCATTAGCTAACCAATAGCCAATCATTCCTTGACTCATCGCACCACATGTATCTAAGGGCATCGCCGGAATCTTCTCACTTTCATTCTGCAATTGCTGTAGTACGATATTTCCAACTTGAGGTCCGTTTCCATGAGAAATTACGACTTCATGACCGGATTTGATGATTCTAGCCAACTCTTTCGCTGTTTCAAAACACGCTTGACGTTGATCTGCTGCTGTCGCACCATTTCCCGTTTGAATTGCATTTCCACCTAAAGCAATAACCACCTTTTGTTTCTTCATCCCCTCTTCTCCTCTCTCAATCTCTTTAATCGTGAAGATCTTTTTCTTACTTTTGACTCCATAACAGTCTGCTATTCTTCAAGCACTTCTAAAGTGCAAATGTTTTTAAAAGCGGGCTTGGGCATCCCCGAAGCCCGCTCACTTTTATAGAAGAACCGCAATACTTAATAACAGCATGACCAAAATCGTTAAGACAATCAGAATCTTCCACATAAATTTGAAGAAAATATCATATGGTACACGTGCAATGGCTAAAGCACCCATAATAACTGCTGAAGTTGGGGTAATTAAGTTAATAATTCCAGAAGCTGATTGATACGCCGTAATGACAATCGCTCGTTCTACACCTGCAAAATCGGCAAGTGGTGCCATAATTGGCATCGAGAGCGTAGCGAGCCCTGATGTTGATGGGACTAAAAAGGATAGTGGTAAAAAGAATAAGAATGATAGATTGGCAAACGTTACTGAACCAAGATCAGCTAGTAGACCTTCTCCCCAGTGAAGCACGGATGCAGTCATTCCACCATCATTCATCACCACCGTAATTCCCCGAGATACACCAATAATGAGTGCTACTCCAAGTAAATCTCTTGCGCCATCGACAAACGAGCCTGTTAACTGCTCCTCATCTAAGCGATAAATTAAGCCGATGATAATTGAAGCGACTAAGAATAGGAGCGCTAGTTCACCAAACCACCAATCTCCTAATGGAAGAACGCCTCCAAGTACATCACCTAACACAGGCACTCCCAAGATCGCATTATTTATATCTTCAAAAAGAGTAATATTGAACTTCCAAGCCCATGGAATAACACCTAGAATCATAATTAAGAAGGTAAGTCCGAATACCCAAAGAACGGCTTTTCTTCTTCCAGTTAATTCAACTACTTCAACGGTGTCATTTCCTTTTAAAAACTGCTCCTTATGCTCTTTGTGTAAATGAGCAACTAAAGACTTGCTTGGATCTTTCTTCACATTCTCTGCATAACGCATTACGTAAAGAATACCGATGACCAGGGAAATGACTAATATAACTAAGCGTAGCACGATACCGTCCCCAATTGAAATTCCGGCAAAACCAGAAGCAATACCTGTTGCAAAGGGATTAACGGTCGAGCCTAATACCCCAATACCTGAACCTACTGCAATGATCAGTACAGCGGTGAGCGCATCATATCCCGCAGCGATGATAATCGGAATGATTAACGGATAGAACGCAATTGTTTCTTCGGCCATTCCGTAAGTTGTTCCTCCAAGTGCAAAGAGAGTCATTAAAATCGGAATCATAATTTTCTCTCGACCCTCTAGCTTTCGAACCACATTTCCAATTCCTGCGTCAATCGCTCCTGTTTTCATGACGATACCTAAGAATCCACCGATTACTATGACAAACAAGGCGATATCTTGGGCATCAAAGAATCCTTTAATCGGTGCATAAAGTACTTCCCAAAGACCTTGTGGATTTTGCTCCGCCTCAGAAAATGTTCCTGGGACTGGCTCTAACGTAGAAGCCGTTGGATCAACGTATTCATATTGACCTGCTGGCACGATCCAGGTTAAGATCGCTACCGCAATAATAATTAAGAATAAGATCGTAAACGCTGTAGGCATTTTGAACTTTTTCATGGTCAAACCCTCCGTTTTCTAAACTATCGGGTTAATTGATAAATGGCTTTGCTATAAATTTTCATCGCTAGAAAGAGATCCGCTAAATCGATATATTCATTTGGTTGGTGTTCCACCTTTGGTCGACCTGGAAACATCGCACCAAACGCTACCGAATTCTCAACCGCTCGAGCATACGTTGCACCACCTGCTGAAATCGGCTTTGACGTTACATCCCCTGTCTCCTCTTGGTAAATCTTCATCAGTGTTTTCACTAACACATGATCTAGTGGCACATAAATTGAAGGTAACCAATCAAACTCTTGATATTCAAGACCATAACTTTGCGCTACTTTCTGTAGCTTATCAACAATTGTTGATTTATCGGTAGTGACAGGAATTCGAATATCAATGGAGAGCTTCTCTTTCTCATTCAGTTCCAATTTCCCGATGTTAAATTTTAATTTTCCACTTACAGAATCCTCGCATTGACCGAATATCTTACTTGCATAAGAATCTTCACCGATCATTTCTGCGATAAATTGAATGGCTTTCGACTGATTTCCCAGCCTTTTCAACGCAATCGCTAAGCGACTAATCGCATTGATTCCTTCTTCAGGTACTTGAGCATGAGCTGATTTCCCAAATACGGTAACTCCTGTGGAATCCTGCTCATACTTGTAGTTCAACTCCTTTAAAACAGACGCTAGTTTGACTTGATCTGTCCCCTTGTAACGAATTTGATCCGGTACCGCGTTAAATGCATTCCCTCCTTCAAGAAGGAGATTTGATGTATTTTCAGCGCTTAAGTGAAGCTGTAGCAAACCTTTTTCTGCGAAGGTAAGCGGAAAGCTAGAGTCTGGGACAAAGCCCATGTTTGGCATTTCTTCCTGCTCTTGATACCTACTCATACAACGCCAAAGTGTTTCTTCATCTGTTCCAAAAATAAAGCGAAGGCGTTTTGGAAAGGAAAGGCCAAGATCCATTAAGGTCTTCGCCGCATACACCGCTGCGAGAGTAGGTCCCTTATCATCCTGCGTTCCTCTTCCGAACATTTTCCCTTCTTTAATGATTGGCTCAAATGGAGGAGAGTTCCAGCTACTTAAATTTCCAGCCGGGACGACATCGAGATGGCCGAGTATTCCCACCATCTCTTCGCCTTCACCGATTTCAGCATAGCCGTAATATCCTTTTGGATCACAAAATGTTCGAAATCCTAGATCTTCACATAATTGAAGTGTTTGCTCTAACGCTAGTTGGATGCCTTCTCCAAACGATGTGTTTGGAGAAGTCTCATCAAGGACACTTGGAATCGATACAAGTTGTTTTAGGGATTCGTGAAGCTCAGATTCATTTTTTTTAAGTTGCGCTAGTAACCTCTCTTCGTTTAAAAAGCTCATCAATATCACCTTCCGCTAATGTTGTTGCCATGACCGCTTTAATGGTATGCATCCGATTTTCTGCCTCATCAAAAACCACAGAATTCTTACTTCGGAACACCTCATCCGAAACTTCCATTTCTGTTAGACCATATTTTTCATTAATCTCTCGACCTACTGCCGTCTCAAGATCATGAAAAGCTGGTAAACAGTGCATAAAGAGCGTATGATCTTTACCTGTTAAATCCATCATGGTTTTATTTACTTGGTATGATTTTAACATGTTGATTCGTTCTTCATATTGAGCTTCTTCACCCATTGAAACCCACACATCTGTGTAAATGACATCTGCTCCTTCCACACCTTCTGCTACATCCTCAGTTAAGGTGATCTTAGCGCCTGTTTCTTTCGCTAGCTCCTTAGCATAAGTAACGATTTCATCAGATGGGAATAGTTCTTTTGGTGCAATGGCACGGAAATCCATGCCCATCTTTGCCGCTCCAATTAATAAAGAGTTACCCATATTATTTCTAGCGTCTCCGACATAAGCAAACTTCACGCCTTTTAAGTGTCCAAGTTTTTCTTTGATTGTCATAAAGTCCGCCAAAATTTGTGTTGGATGATAAAGATCCGTTAGTCCGTTCCATACTGGTACGCCAGCAAACTCGGCTAACCCTACAACTGTTTCATGCTTAAAGCCACGGAATTCAATTCCATCAAACATGCGTCCAAGCACAATCGCCGTATCTTCTACCGATTCTTTTTTCCCAAACTGAACATCATTTTTGCCTAAATATTCAGGATGAGCCCCTAAGTCCACACATGCAACAACAAAAGCACAACGTGTCCGAGTTGAAGGTTTTTCAAATAATAGCGCAATATTTTTTCCATCTAGAACGCGATGTGGAACGCCTTCATTTTTTAAATTTTTAAAGGCAATGGACGTATCGATGAGGTATTCAATCTCTTCAGAAGTGTAATCTCTTAATGTTAAGAAGTTGCGTTTTTTTAAGTTCATGTTTTTTCTCTCCCTTTTAATTAAGCTCTCTTCGGAAGCCTTTACTATTTTTACAGCTGTCGATGGATCAGAAAAGAACTCTTCATTTTTAAAAAATTCGCTGATTGCACCATAATTGTATTTCCACTAAAACAGCTTTCACTAAATGTCTTCACGGTAGATTGGCATACTCATGCAACGCGGGCCTCCACGACCTCTTGAAAGCTCCGAGCTTGGTATTTCAATTACCTCTAAACCGTGCTGTCTTAATAGTTCATTAGAAACATAGTTCCGGTCATATGTCATCACGACTCCCGGGGCAATGGCTAGTGTATTAGATCCGTCATTCCATTGCTCACGTGCTGCTGCAATTGGATCACCACCACCACATGGAATTAAGACAATATTTTCTAATCCAAGAACCTCTTTTAAGGTCTCTGCTAAGTTGCTGCGTTCGGCAATCTTGACTCGTCCTTCTTCTTCCCCTTTTTCAAGGATAAAAATTCGCATATTTCCTTCTGGCCCTTGGATGGCTGGATGAATGGTAAATTTATCGTAATCAACCATTGTAAAGACTGTATCAAGGTGCATGAATGCTCGGGATTTCGGAATTTCAACAGCTATAACCTTCGTAATATCCTTCTGGTTTTTAAAAAGATTTACGGCCATTTTTTCGATGCCTTGAGCCGTCGACCGTGCACTCACTCCGACAGCAACGGTGTGCTTATCCAGTACAAGCTGATCGCCGCCCTCCATTGAAAAGCGAGAATCCCGTGTAATCCATTTCGGAATATCATGGCTCGCAAATCGTGGATGATACTTCATAATATAGTCCATGAAAATCGATTCTCTTACCCTTGCACTCTCATTCATTTTATTAATCGAGATCCCAGGTCCAATAACGGCAGCTGGATCTCTTGTAAAATACAAGTTAGGCATTGGATCTAAATAGAATGGATAATGATCCGCCATCAATTCGTATAAATGAACTTTCTTATCTTGTTCAATTTCCGTTTTCAGTACGCCAGACATCACCTTTTCAATCATTTCCTTCGTAGTTCCACTAAGTAAATAATCCTTCAAGTTTTGTCGTGCACCGTTAATATTCGATTTACTTTCTTCAAGCATTTGATCAATGAACTGTTCACGAAGTTTCTCCGTATGAAGCGCTTCTTCGACAAGTGTTTCTAAATATAAAACCTCTACACCTCGATTACGGAGTGCATTTGCGAAATAATCATGTTCCTTTTGTATAGCTGGAAGAAAAGGAATATCATCAAACAACAATCGTTGTAAATATTCGGGTGTTAAATTCTCAACTTCTCTTCCTGGTCGGTGTAAGATAACAGTTTTTAGTTCTCCGATTTCTGATCTAACATGGAGTGGGTATTTCATTTTGCGTCCCTCCTTGAGAATGTCTTTTTGTTTACATCCTTATTGTAGCGCGCTTTGTAAACGCTTTCTGTGATGGGGGCGTCTTTTTAATTGTGAAATATTTCACGAATTTTATGTACAGATATAAAAGATTGTGAATGAATATACAAGATTTACCTCCCTTATTTTTTCGATTGTTTGTCTAGTCCATTTTTCCAATGAATAAAATACGTATGAATTGAGATTTGTGTTATAAAAGTTTATATTTTCTGATTATTTTAACGATGGAGATTTGTCGTTGGAATTTGCATGCAGGAGGTAGTTATTTCCTGAAATATTTCCTGGGGTGACTTGCTTTTCGGGGATGTGCAACATACCTCTTCACGACCGCAGTATTAGTTTCAATTTCTGCCACAATTCTACTGAATAAACCTCTTATATCCAGTTCCTCTTCATAAAAACCCTATTCTCCTTCTATAAATTAAGGGAGATTCACTCGTTAAGGCGAACATACGAAGACAATGGAGGCTGATCCTACTGGTTGTGAAGCACTATTGAGACGGTTGCCGAGATCACATCCTAAACAGGAGATAATCCAAAATGATTTAGCTAAATGGCTAACGGGTTATGGTAGGGGAAAAACCGTAGATTTCTACTTGCAGGCTCTTGAAAGTAATTTCCATCTATTCCACGACCTTCGTTTTCAACTGGGAGATTCCTTCTTTCAGATCGATACACTCGTTATCCCCTTAACTTTCTCCAAATTATAGAAGTAAAGAATATTTCAGGTACTTTGTCCATTGACCCTGTATTTCAGCAACTCATCCGGTCAAAAAATAACGAAGAGGAAGGCTTTCACAATCCTATTTCACAGACTTAAAAACAGAAAAACATGTTATTTCAAGTGGTTGGAAAAATGCTTTTCCCCGATATTCCTCTCCATTATTTAATCGTAATTAGTTCTCCCTCCACTATTTTAAAAACCTCTACACAAAATGAGGGGATAGCAAACGTCATATGTCATGCTCTCTTACTTCCACAAATACCTTCACGATACACCGCGCTCCGCTTGCTTAATTCAATGGCCCTTTCCAACCTCGGGTCCAATAGAGGAAGCACCTATTTCCTAAATCGTTCTCTTAAATGAGGAGATTATTAGCTCCCTTGAAAAGAGCCTCATCAACAGAAATAAACTCTTTAGATTGCTTGCCGTTCTAGCGTTTGAATAAATGACGGCCACTAAACTTCTCGTTTACTTCTCTTTCATCGTGGAAAAACTTTAAGAGAGACTTATTTTCATCCGTTTGCACATTTGCTATAATAAAACATTATGCTTGATTACTTCTGATGAAGATCAGATATACATAAACGGGAAGGGTTGATTTAGTTGGAAAACTCTAACTTTATTAAAACGATTATCAAGGAAGATTTAGAGTCCGGAAAACGAAAAGAGGTTATTACTCGCTTTCCACCAGAGCCAAACGGGTACCTTCATATCGGTCATGCTAAATCGATTGTGATTAATTTTGGACTTGCTGATGAATTTAACGGAAAAACAAATTTACGATTTGATGATACAAATCCGTTAAAGGAAGACCAAGAATATGTTGATTCTATAAAAGAAGATGTTGCTTGGTTAGGATATGATTGGGACAATCTTTTATTCGCTTCAAATTACTTCGATGAAATGTATGAGCGTGCTCTCTTACTCATAAAAAAAGGAAAAGCCTATGTGGATGACTTAACGGCTGAAGAAATTCGTGAGTACCGAGGAACACTTACTGATCCTGGAAAAGATAGTCCTTACCGTAATCGATCAGTTGATGAAAACCTTGACCTGTTCGAGCGGATGAAAAATGGAGAATTCGAAAACGGAACAAAAGTATTACGTGCCAAAATCGATATGAGCTCTCCGAATATTAACCTACGAGATCCTGTTCTGTACCGAGTTTCGCATGTATCCCACCATAATACTGGCGAGAAATGGTGTATTTACCCGATGTATGATTATGCCCACCCGATTGAAGATGCACTTGAAAATGTGACGCATTCTTTATGTACAACGGAATTCGAAGATCATCGCCCACTTTACTACTGGGTAACAGCAGAATGTGAAATGGAGACTCAACCACAACAAATCGAATTTGGCCGTTTGAATGTAACAAATACCGTCATGAGTAAACGAAAGTTAAAGCAACTTGTCGACGAAAATTTTGTTGATGGTTGGGATGACCCTCGTCTGCCAACAATATCAGGCTTACGTCGTCGTGGGTTTACACCAGAGGCCATTCGAGAGTTTGTTTATGCAACAGGCGTCTCAAAAGGATCTGGCGCAGTAGATGAACAAATGCTCGATCATTTCGTTCGTGAAGACCTGAAACTAAAAGCGCCACGTACGATGGGGGTTCTTCGTCCTTTAAAAGTCGTCATCACAAATTACCCAGAAGGACAAGTTGAGATGCTCGATGCCGAAATTAATCCAGAAAATCCTGATATGGGGATTCGCCAAATTCCATTTTCTCGTGAGATTTATATCGAACAAGAAGATTTTATGGAAAATCCACCCAAAAAATACTTCCGTCTCTTCCCTGGTAATGAAGTACGCTTAAAGCATGCGTATTTCATCAAATGCGAAGATGTCATTAAAGATGAGGACGGGCATGTCTGTGAGCTTCATTGTACGTATGATGTGGAGACGAAAAGTGGGAGTGGCTTTACCGGTAGAAAAGTAAAAGGAACACTACATTGGGTCGACGCGAGTCAAGCGGTCCCAGCAGAATTCCGTTTATATGAGCCACTTATTCTTGATGATGTAGAAGCCACTAGTGATAAAAATTTCCTAGAACGTGTGAATGAACAATCACTAGAGGTTCTGAACGGATTCATTGAGCCGAATATGAAAGACGTTTCTCCACAAGAGAAATTCCAATTTTTCCGTCACGGCTACTTTAATGTTGATTCAAAACATTCGACAGATGATTATATTGTCTTTAACCGAATTGTTTCGTTGAAGAGTTCGTTTAAAATGAAATAATTATAAAAAGCCCTACGATGAAAAAAAAGTACATCGCAATGAGATTTTTGTAAAGTAACAATATAGATAGTTTATATTAAACCCTAATCAAGCATAACCCCGCTATAAATTTAGGACGGGGTTATGCTTGTTTAATTTTTGATGTAAGATACTCCAATTCACCTAAAAATATAAGAATAATGTCGATTAAATCTATATGCTACCTCACAATCGCGCTCTTTAATTGAACAAAACAAATTCCAAATTTACTATTTTTTTATTAATTCCTCTTCCCATAAATGTTCCAAACCCACTTCATTGTTGGTGTTAATCAATACAAACACATCAGGATTACTAAAAGTCTTCCAACAATCAAAATCAAAGTTGTTATCAAAATTCTTTAGCAAAGGCTGTTTTCGCAAAGATTGTGGCTTTTCGAATAGGAATATATCCCTTGATTTGTATGACTTCGTGCTCTTTTCCTAATGAAAATTTCTCCATTTCTAGATAAAAAAATAAGAAATCCGTCGAAAAAACCTTACTACCTGTTTTTTCTTTGTGCCAATAGCAACAAAGTATACGAAAAGAGCCTTAGCAAAAGAGACATTAAATTTCCGTGAATAACAATTATAGTGTTTTCAGATTCACTTTTAAAAACCTCATGTACTACGTTTACTATTCGGCTCATAGCTTCTTTACTCGACTCACTTCCATCAAATTTCAACTCCAAAATATTGAATGTTACTTTAAGTTTTTCAGGTCAATTTGGGAAATCCAGTGTACTTATTATACGTTCTGACAAACATTCTTCAATTTCTATTTTTATGTATATTTCCTTACTTGTTGGTTCCACTGATTGAATTGCACGTAAAAAAGGGATTGATTTGATACGTTCAATTTTAGTATTTGATAAAAAGTCAGATAGATATTTCGCTTGTATAAAACCCTTTTCTGTTAGTGGTGACCCCGAAGGTTGCCCCTGTGCTTCACAATGTCTCACATTGTATATCCTCTTTTTTCATACAAAGTTTCCCCCAATTATGTAAACAACTTATTTCTATAATAATTTTAAAGCAGTTATGAAGATTGAATTCGAATCAATGCCTCCGCATGATTAATGCTATCCTTTAAATAGATTGGCGAATTTGCGTGGCTTAACATTTCTTCAGTAGTTTACCATAATCCCTCCGTATTCTTATTGTATGATCATCTTTTCTTGGTAGTGAAACATCGTAGACAAGTATTTGATGCTGATAGGTCAAACTAGGCAAAAAAAAAATTTGTAGGAATAGCTCAGTCATATACTATTTCGGTTAAAGGCTGGAACCACGATAAAGACCCTATACACGTCATGTTCAAGGCACATCCTACTAGTGAAAGATCAAAGTTTCTAAATGCTTATAAGAGTACCAGTTCTCGATTGATAAAACGTGACTTTCCTTTGATTCGCAAAAAGCTTTTGAAAAAAATGTTTTGGTCAAGAAGCTTCTGTTTGATTCCAGCGGGTGGTGCTTCTATAGAAATCATTCAACAGTACATTAAAAACAAGGAAAAAAGTAGGTGTAGGTGATGTTGAAAGCCTATAAGTATCGTATCTATCGAAGAAGGAACAACGAATATTGTTCGCAAAAACCTTCGGATGTGTACCATTTGTCTACAACAAAATACTTGATGACAGAATTAGTTCTTATCAAGAATCTCAAGAAAGCATGGATCAATCTGTCAAGTATCCTACTCCTGCACAATACAAACCTGAATTTCCGTTTCTAAAGGAAGTGGATAGTCTTGCTTTAGCCAATGCACAAATGAATCTAAACAAGGCATACGCTACTTTCTTTCGTGATAAGTCAGGCGGATTCCCAAAGTTCAAAAGTAAAAAGGAACATCACCATAGTTACACGACGAACAACCAAAAAGAAACGGTATACATGGAAAATGGTTATATCAAACTACCAAAACTAAAGACACTAGTAAGAATTAAGCAACACAGACCATTTTCCAGCTTGATTAAGTCAGTAACGATTTCTAAAACCCTTACTAACAAGTATTTCGCTGCTGTTTTAGTAGAAGAAAATGAATAGTTGTATCTTAAACTTGATACTAAGGTAGATGTTGATGTTGGGCTGAAAGATTTTGCACTATTATCTAACGGGTAAAAAATACGAAAATCCTAAATGGTTGAGAAAGGCTGAAAAAAGACTAGCTTTTCTTCAATGTTCTTTGGCACGCAAAAAGAAGGGTTCAAACAATAGAAATAATGGAATTGTCCCGAGTGCCTCACCCACCATGATAGAGATATAAACGCAAGTATCAATTTGCTAAAACTAGCCATGTAATTGGTATTTTCTTTAAGGTAAGAATTACCCTTATAGCTTGGTAAATATAGATGGTTACTAAAAGCATCTACTTCCCAAGGAGCATTCTAACATAGAAAACCCATTCCTTTTATTACTCGGTAAAGTAATGCAGGGAGTGGGTTTTGTTCATAAATTAGAGTAAAATGGAAGCATTTAGATGGATCGAAGGGAGTTCGTTATGATGGGGATTGAATCCATTAAAGATCGTCAATGGAAAGCAATAGTTGAAAATGATTCTGCTTTTGACGGTGAATTTTATTATGCTGTTAAAAGCACTGGGGTTTATTGTCGTCCTTCCTGTAAATCTAGAATTCCTAATCTGGAGAATGTGGTGGTATTTAAAGATCCAGACGAATTGGATTCCTTTCCCTTTCGTCCTTGCAAACGTTGTAAGCCGGATCAACTGTTGTGGCCAGAAGAAGAATGGGTGGAAGAAGTTGTTCATTGGATTGACCAACACTATCATCACCATTTAACATTAGAAGGAATAGCAAGTGAACATCATCGAAGTCCTTTTCATCTTCAAAGAATGTTTAAACGTGTGAAAGGAGAAAGTCCCTTAGAATATATTCAAAAAATCCGGTTAGAAAAGGCCGCAATCCTTCTCTCACACACTAAGAAATCCATCACACAAATTAGTTTAGATGTCGGAATTATGAATATCTCATATTTTACAACGCTGTTTAAAAAGAAAAACAACTTGACACCCTCTCAGTACAGGAAGAGGCAACAAAAGACTAAGTAAATGAGACAGCAAGATATCAAAAGTTTCACACTTCCTTCACAGAGTATAATGAGACTGTGAAATGAAATGTGAAGGAGAGATATAATGCACAAAGTTATTAACCCGAAAATCTTATACTTTGGTACCCCTGTTGTCCTTGTTAGTACAAGAAATGCTGATGGCTCAAATAATTTAGCTCCTATCTCATCTGTGTGGTGGATGGGACAATCTTGCATGGTAGGGATGAGCGGGAATTCTAAGACAGTGGAAAATCTTCTTATAGAAAAGGAATGTGTCTTAAACCTTCCCTCGGTTGAACTTGTCGAAAAGGTAGATCGTTTAGCTCTTCTAACTGGAAAAACACCTATCCCTCAATATAAAAAAGATATGGGATACCAATTTGAAAAAAACAAATTTGAAATTGCTGGATTCACAAAGCAGCCTTCCAGAGAAGTAAATGCTCCTCGAGTAAAGGAATGTCCCGTTCAATTAGAAGCAGTAGTTAAAAATGTATATTCATTTGAACAACCTAGTGCAATGAAGGCAATAGAGATGAATATAGTAAAAGCACATATCGAGTCTAGCCTATTAACGGATGATGGAAAAAATCATATCGATTCAGATAAATGGAAGCCGCTTATTATGAGCTTTTGTGAATTTTATGGTTTAGGAGAGAAAGTTTTTCCTTCTACGTTAGCCAAACCGTTTACTGAACAGGCAAATAGGTAAACAAAAGAGAAAGTCTTCTCCATTCTTGTGTGAGAGGGTTTTCTTTTTTGCGTACTGTTAAAAAATATTATTCCAAGTTAAAGAGTAAGCCTTAAGTAGCACCGAAATAAATAACAATAGTTGGCTATTCAGTGCTATTTTCGTTGGATTTTACTTTTTTAACATTACGGGAAATGACGGAAGTTCTGTTGATCACAGCAAAACTTTATCGATTACATCCTTATTGATTGTCCTATTTTTAATCTCCCCTAAAAATAATTCGATGTTTTAATAGCTTAGCAAAATAACTTCATCTTATTTTAAGTACATTCCTTCGTATTTCAATTTAGGATAAAAACAATAAATGTTTAAGTTACCTCTAATTCAAATATTCAACAATCAGTCTGTTATATATAGTATCCGATCCAAAACATTGATATGATGCATCCTTTATCATTGTTTCCATGTAACCATAGATAAGCGGTTAAGAACTTGACGTGGAGCCTCTGTGGGCATGGTTGGTCTTGAAAGCCTGAAGCCGTTGTTTCATCAGGCATCCAAGCCTATCATACCCACCCCTCCACGTAAAGTCCTATGTTTGTTAACGTTAATAACTATAATTACTTACTATATATAATGCTTCTACAAAGATACAAATTTGGCATTTTTCGTATCTTTACTTACGTTGAATACGGTGGAAAATCATACTACATATAATAGCCCGATTGTTGAATAGAACGACTCGCTTTTTTGTCACTTAACAATTTTAGCGTGAATTCACATACGAATTCACGCTATTTTTTATTAATTATTAACTTAATAGTATTATTTTAACTCTTTGTGTAGTTTTTTTATAACAGTATTTATCGTGCACTTAGAAAACATATGTGAAGTAGCTTAAATATTTTGGTAGAATATGCAGATTAGCTTTAAATAATGGCTGTTTTCGCAAAGTTTGTGGCTTTTCGAATCCGTTTATCATCTATGATATAGCTTTGTTCCGGGCATCATTTACGAAAAGCGGAAGTGGCTCGCCCAGGGACGGCAGGCATCTGGAAGTACACGCAGTGAAGCCTGCTTCACGTAGTGGGCTGACAAATGCCATAGTCCCTAGCCACTGTAGCTAGATCATGAAAAGCGGAAGTGGCTCGCTTTGAGGCGACAGGCAAATGAAGAGCTCGGAGGTGATGCCTGCATCACTGGAGAGTTATTCATTTGACCCGAGCCTCAAGCCACTGTAGCTAGATCCGACTGTTTTTAATAGAATTCAACAGTGAAATGGAAGATTTAATCAAAATATAATGAAATAGCCACAATGTATACGAAGAGAGCCTTAATTAAAGAGCATTTTTATTTTTGTTCAAAACAAAACGTTTCTACACAACAATAAAAGAATAATAAAATTCAATGTTTTTTTATTGAAAAACGATATATTTTACCTTAAAATATCATTATCAATAAATATGTGAGGTGCTTTTTATGAAACAAGGAACAACATTGTTTTTAAAACTAGCTGTTTTTATTATCGGAACTCCTGTTCTTGTTTTGTGTATCTATGGGTTACCTTGGCTAGCAGGTGAAGTCGCAGAAATGCATATAGAATGGGCTTATTTGCAATATCTCGTTTTAGTCGGTGGGTATACGACCGCGATAGCGTTTTTCGTTGCATTGTACCAGGCTTTAAGACTTTTAAACTATATTGACAAGAACAAAGCGTTCTCGGAATTATCCGTAAAGTCGTTAAAAAATATAAAAAACTGTGCAATTACAATTAGTATTTTGTATGTGACTGGCATGCCATTTTTCTATCTCATAGCGGAGGTAGACGACGCCCCAGGAATCATACTACTCGGAATGGTCATTATTTTTGCTTCATTTGTGATTGCTGTCTTTGCTGCTGTGCTACAAAAACTATTACAAGAAGCAATAAATATAAAATCTGAAAATGATTTAACAGTCTGAGGTGAATATTATGGCGATAATAATCAATATTGATGTGATGCTGGCTAAAAGAAAAATGAGCGTGACAGAACTTTCGGAGAGGGTTGGAATAACGATGGCTAATCTCTCTATATTGAAAAATGCAAAGGCAAAAGCAATTCGATTATCAACCTTAGAAGCCATTTGTAGGGCTTTAGATTGTCAACCAGGGGATATTTTAGAATACAAAAATGACGAAGACACACAAGAATAGTAAATGACAAATCTCTTTACTGACGGTAAGGTTTAGTTTTAAAAAACGCTGTTGAAGTGAGAATCAACAGCGTTTTTTATGTGATTTTCTTGAGGCTTTCGAGGCGAACCAAAACGTATTTTTTTATTTGCTCCTCCTAACGAAACCTGTTAAACGTCACGTGGCACCCTTTTCTATATGGTTACACCGAGATTCCCGCTCTCTTTTTCCAACGCCTTATCGTTGCCTTCTCCATGAATTCTTGTTTTTGTCCATACAGTTTAATGACATCTTTAATTTCTTCTGGTCGATACAGTTCATTTTGATTATTTGAAAGAGGCGGGTAGCCAGATCCTCGCTGTAAATAATCGGAAGTGGCGACCGTGTACCATTCTTCATCTTCAAGTGGCCGCTCCCCTACAAATACCTCTAGCACCTTTCTTCCATCATGGGTGATTTCTGCACCTGAAATATGTAAACTCCCTACAAACTTCCCTCTAAATCCTGGACCTTTACCATCTGCTAAACAAACTTGAGCATCTAGTGACTGCTGCAGGGCCGCTTTGATATATTTCCCTTTTATTTCAATTGAAGTTGGGTTTAAAGGGGATGGACAAATCTCTATTAATTTCTTCTGAGATATATAGTGGAAAACGCCAGCATTACAAATACCACTATTAATCAAACCTAAATCCCCGTCCAACATATCTTTTAGACCATCTGCAATCAAATTGGACAGTGGATTTTCTTCCATTACGTCATGCCATAAGGGCCGGGCTAATTCATAAAGTGGACGACTTAATTGCTCAATTGCTTTTTCTTTATTTTTTGCTAAAATGGACAAGATTGTTGAATGTTGATCACTATTTCTCGTGGGGATAGTAGCCGAATGCAGCAGCTTCACCAACGAATCCTTTACTTCTAGTTCAACAATGCCAATATAGTCACCATAGCTGCCTGCACTATTGAGGATAGTCCCATTCATCGTCTTGGCTTCGGAATAAAGCTGATGGTCGTGCGCTGAAAGAATTACATCGATTTCGGGTACTTCCTTTGCTAATTCTTCATCAGCAACCGTTCCGATATGACTTAGGAGAATACAGATATCATATAGCCCACGTTTTTTATTCAATTCTTCAATTAGAGCCGTTTTATAGTTGGAAATATGAATACCTAAACCATCATTGAAGCCCCCTAAATCGGGAGACGATCCTGTAATCATAATTCGGAGATTGTTTTTTACAGTTACTATACTTTTGAAAACACTCTGAAAAGATGTAAGATCCTTCTTGAGTAAATTATTACTGATAAATGGAACCTTGCTGTTAAGGGCCATATATTCTAGTGTATCCGGACCATTGAACATTTCGTTATTTCCAATCGTTAGAGCGTCATAGCCTAGTGATTCTAATAATTCCACTGCCGCCATGCCCCTTGTTCCCTGAAGCTCGATACTTTTGAAGTCTGCAAAATCGCCGCCGTCTAGAAGCAATGTATGTTCATCTCGATGAGCATCAATCAGGGAAGCTGCGCGTGAAAACTGGTCAAAATGACTATGAAGATCATTAGTATGGATTATTTTAAGTTTCATAGAATTCTCCTTAAGAGTAGTATTTTCCCCAAGCTAACTAGATTCGGGAAAATTAACAAATCTCCTGCCTTTGCTAGTGATTTAAAGTTTTTTCAGCAAATAAAATTTGATATGTTAAACCTTATCATTGATATTTCTAGGGGGTGGGCAATTAATCAAGCAAAAAAATAAGCAGAGAGCATCTGCTTTTACATATAAATAGGGCTCTTCGCTATTTAGTGTTGACAAGACAATTTTCTAGGGTTCAATTGATGCTACCATTTTAGCTTAATGTCAGGATTCTACATATTGATTAAAACAAGCGAAAAACCAAACCGGACAAGGGAATGAGTTCAATTGCTCGCTCAGCATTCACCACCTGTTACAAGAATAATTGATTGAGTTCCGAAACCTACATAGTTGTTTGAACTAAATACTAAATAGCGAAGAAGCATAAATAGTCTGTTTCGCGACAGTATAAAAATCGAAAATAAGATAGGTTTTGATGTATTTTTTTAACAAAATCAACACAATAAAAATGGAATCCCTCAACCATAATTTTTAATAACGACAATGCAGAAAAAAAGAGTCCTAAAAAAACACATCCTCAAGCTCCTCAATTGTCTTGGCTTCCTGTGAAGAGTCACTTTTGGACATATAGTATGGAAGGTCACTAAAGCGATGAAGCAATAAATAGGTCATCAACTGCTCTTTAGATCCTTTATATCCATAGCTCTCTAAAAATTGCTGGGTAAGACCTTCCTCTGTAAAAAACATAAACATGATTGGCCCTAATAAGTCGTAGGTTGCATCCCCTAAAAAGCAATCAGCAAAATCGATGAGCCCATGCAGTCGCCAAGATCCTTCTCGCTTTTTCATGAGTAAATTAAATGGCGTATATTCCCCTGTTAATAACACCTTTTGAGGACATAACTGAATGTTTTCTTCTCGGACATAAGGCTCGACCATTTCTAGAAGGCTAGAAGACAATCCCATTTGTTGATGATGTGGTCTTACCCTATCCACTGCTCCGTAATAAATTGTTCCCATTTAATCTCACTTTCGACTAATGAACCTGTCGGAAGAGCATGTACTTTTTGGATTAACAGCCCTAAATCACAGGCAATCAGCTTTTTTTCATTAAATGAAAGCGCGTCCCATAGCTCAACTAGAAGATTCCCTTCAACCTGATTCATCGTGACATAGCTCCAACCTTCAAATTTCCCTACTCCAATCAGCTCAGGGACCTCGACGGGAAGAGGATGATGCTTTAGATGCTGAAGAATCTCTTGCTCAATGAGGAACTCTTGTTGGTCGAAAGAGGGAAATAACTTTATAACCACTCGTTCATCTAGGCTATAGACGATAGTCCCACCATAAGAAAAGCGACAAAGGGTCTCGAAAGGTAATTGTTCCTTTTGGGCAATTGCTTTTATTTTTTCATCCCAATAAGAATGTTCACTGTGTAGCTGTTCATACTGTTGCGGTTGTATTTCTGATAGTTTCATATAGGAGCTCCTTTGTTATGGCTCCCTATAACTTTTACTTAATTGTGTTTATTCCTTTTTATGTCCGTTTATACTCGCTGCTTTCTTTTTCGCAAAGCTTCTGGAATATAAACACAATACGGTTCACTTTCTAAATAATCACCCGTCACGGCATACGTACGAGAGCGTGATCCTCCGCAAATATAACGATACTCACAAACGCCACATTTTCCTTTATAAGCATCAGGATTACGTAGCTCTTTTAAAATAGGAGAATGACGGTAGATCTCTTTCAGTGGCTCCTCCCTTACATTTCCTGCCACTAATGGCAGTAGCCCACTTGGCGACACATCTCCTGTATGGGAAACAAAAATAAACCCATTTCCATCGTTAACCCCTTTAGGTGCGCGTTTTAATCCATCCTTAATAGACATCGATTTACTTGTCATCGTGTCTTCATAGCGAATATCTGTTCTTGAAATTATTTTTTCTTTCATCTTCTGCTGAAGCACGACCCGGCGGTAATGCTGGGCAGCCGTTGTTTTTATATCAAATGGAGCTCTTTTGCTTAGTTCATAAAGCCAAAGGAATACTTTTTCATGCTCAATAGGCGTTAAACAATCTTCCTGTTGTCCTCGACCTGTTGGAACCAGTAAAAAGATATACCACATTACTGCTCCAAGCTCTTCGACTAAGTCAGCCATTTTTCAATGACATCGATATTATATCGAGAAATCACCGTATTAATTTGTAACGGCATGTTCAATTCATTTAAATAGCGAATCTTCTCTACAGTTAAATCAAACGAGCCTGGGGTTCCACGGAAATGATCATGGACCTTAGGAGTAGGACCATCAAGACTAAATCCCCAACGAGAAAGACCAACCTCTTTCGCCCTTTCCATCTTATCAATTGTGACATTTTCCGTTGCGCTTGGGGTCATGGACATCCGCATTCCTTTATTAACAGCATACTCCGCTAATTGAAATAAATCCTCTCTCATCATACAATCTCCACCCGTAAAAACGAGCATAGGCTTATTCATATCATAAATATCACCAATAAGCCTCTTCCCTTCTTCATGGCTTAACTCAAGAGGATGAGGTTTTGTTTGAGCGTCTGCACGACAGTGTACGCATTTCAATTCACATGCTCTAGTAACCTCCCAGATAACAATAAACGGGTCTTCGCTGTAGTCAATGGTTGTATGGGGATGTTGCATCGTACTCACCTAACCTTTACTAGTTTGTGAATATCTTCACGATATAACTTCCATTATAATTCCCATAGACGAAAGGTGGAGGTCTGTTTGTTACAAACTATCAACATTCTATAGTTAAGGATGCTTTTCGAGTTCGTCCTTATTTCGTGATGAAGAAAGACTACGGACATCATTTTTAATCCAAAAGGAGGAAAATAAGGAGGGCATCCATCCATTTTTATATGCTAGAGCAAGAGTGTTGATTAACCAATTAAATCCATTAAAAAACTACAAAAAAGGACGCCCTTTTAGTAAAATTGTTGTTACGACACAAACAATTTAAAAAGGAGCGTCCCTATGAAACAGTCTACCACTTTCCCAAATTTGATTCAA